>JAPUES010000089.1 GCA_027492445.1 Sporomusaceae bacterium
CTAGGTGTAGCAAAAGCTCCTACTGCTGCCACAGCCGTAAAAAATACTACTTCATTGCCAAAAAGACCTACTTTTGTGGCAAATTCACCTAACATGAAGGCACCAATAAAACCAAGGGCCGTGGCTTGGGCTGTTGGTACATGCACTGTTGCCATCCGCACTAACTCTACGCCGAGTTCCGCTAGAATAAATTGTAATCCTATGGGGATTATCCCTGGATCCTTAGGGCCAAGAAAAACCAAAGCTTCTGGTAGTAAATGACGTTGTAAAACTAAAGCTAACCACAAAGGAGGTATTAATAAGGATAAGCTCATACCAAATAAACGAACTAACCTTAGATAAGAGCCAACTACCACATGTTGATGAAATTCTTCGACATGTTGTACATGATGCCAAAGTGTTGTCGGTAGAATCATAATATTAGGTGAGTTATCAATTACTAAACAAATATGTCCTTCTAATAAATGTACTGCTGCCACATCGGGACGTTCTGTATATCGGACTTTCGGCAGAGGATTCCACTTACTTCCTCCCACAATATATTCTTCAATGGCTTTTTCCGCCATGGGTATACCGTCAATATTGATTTTATTTAAACGTTCCTTTACAGTTTCAATTAGCTTTGTATCCGTAATATCTTTAATATACCCTACTGCAATATCGCTTTGTGAACGTATACCTATTTTGACAATTTCAAAGCGCAGATTAGGATCACGCAACCGTCGACGTATTAGCACTGTATTAAAGGGTAGTGTTTCTACGAACCCATCCCTTGAGCCTCTCGTTACTTTTTCTACCGTAGATTCACTAGGCATCCTCGCTGGATATGAACGAGCGTCAAAGACGATGACCTCGGTTTCACCATCTATTATAAATAACAATTCACCAGATAATAAGCTGGTAATAGCATCATTCATATTTTCTGTTAATTTTACCTGCGAATGAGTTGCCCGAGTATAAAAAACTTTTTGCAAGGTATGAATGGATAATTCCTCTGGATGTAAAGTAAGCATATCCTGAAGAACATTGGTCAATAATACATCATTGGTCATGCCATTTATTGAGAAAGACGCAGCCCGCTTACGACCTATTTTATATTCGCGGAAAATAATATCAAAACTTTCGCCAACTCCTAATAAATCCTTTATATAATTTATATTCTTATCTATTTCTTTATGAATCTTCTGTTGTTCTGCCATATGCTATACCACTCCGTTTTAAAATCTCCTCAATGGCTTTACGTGTTATCGGTGCACCTCGGCTAATATCGTCGGCTTTTGCCATTTTCCCCACATCACCCACGCCAACAATAAACGGAATGTCTAGCTCATTTAGTACATCCACAGTATCCCCTGTAAGAATAGGTTTTTCACTGTTTCTTTCTTTTTGATCACCACCTTTATCAACAGGAACATTTACAATCTCTCCTTGGCAGGTAATGCACTCATCAGTAGCGATACCCATTGTATTGGCAGTATTTGAAGCAACTGCCACTGCCCCTAATACTTCAATATCAGGATGAGAAGCAACATACTCCATAGCCACTTCACCAATTCCCTTTTCACTATCGCCTTTATCATCAAACATAACTAATACGGGATCATGGTGAACCGTTTTTAATAAGCGCACAATTTCCTGACCACTAATCGGGGTAGGATTACCGCCAGATGCTGATATACAACGAAGTCCTAATGACACAGCAATGTTTTCTACCACTTTTTTTGCTACATTATCTCCATCAGTAACCATGATGATTCTTATTTTCTTTCCCACTGCTATCACCTCATGATTTTATTTTTTCTCTTCACCTAATAAATTGCTAATAGTCGTTGCTAGTTTCTCACTTTCTTTAATGACTTGTTTTAGCTTTTTTAAGCTATTTTCTAGCTCATTTGCTAGCTCATATTGTGCTTGGGCTAAGACTTGACTAACCGTTTGTACGTTGACTACATTTTTTTGTTGCTCTTTATTACCTTCTTTTCCCCTCTTATTTTTCATGCTAGAGGATTGGGTAGAGGAATTTTTATTGTTCTTTTGACTTTCCAGTAGAGATTGTAATAAGGTTTCTAACGCCTTAGATTGCTCGTCTGCTTTTTCTTCTCCAGAATCTTCTGCTGTAGAGTTGTTCCCTTGCTTTTGGCCTTCTTGCCCTAAAGTTTTCTGACTTTGGTTGGAACCTTTTATATCTTCTAGCTGATTATTTATTCTTTTTAACAAGGCAGCAATTTCCTTATTATTATAACTAGCGGTATTATCATTCATTTTGGCCTGGGCTTGCATAAAACCTTGGGCCATATCAGCGATTAGTGCATTTATTTCTCCCCCTTTGTCATCATCATATTTAGGCTGTTTTTCTTCCTCCTGGTCTTCTTCTTGCCTAAACCCTTGTTCTTTATTTTCTCTGGGATACTGCCCCGATCTGCGGGAAGTCTTTCTTAGCATACTTTGCACCTCATATCATGTTTTTCCACATTTGTATAAAAAATGATAATATACATAATCGAAAATTAATAACGGCAAAAGGAGATTTAAGCTGGGCTAACGGATTGATTAATTTAGTGGTTGGCTCAAAAGCAATACCGCCAATCATAGAGCTAATGATGTAATTG
>JAPUES010000090.1 GCA_027492445.1 Sporomusaceae bacterium
TATGCCCTATCAGCTCTTAGTCATTGACAATACTACCCACGCTTTACTACTTGTAAATAGTTCAAAGGGAGAAATTGTGGCAGAAATGTCTTATCCTCCTAAATTTACCCCAACAGAATTAACCCTAGCACCGAATGGAAAAAAAGTCTACATGCCAGCAATTGAAAGTAATGGAAATGGGGCACTCTTCGTAGCCAACCTTAGCCAGCAATCTATCTATCGCCTCCCAATAAAGCTCCCTCCCCCTACCCAATTTTCAGCAACCCCAGATGGTCGTTATGCTTATTTATCTGATCCAAACGGCCAGCTATATACCCTTGACCTTTCTACTATGTCCTTAAACAGCTTAAGTATCATAGAAAAAGGGGCTTGCGTAGGGCTGGCGGCGGATAATAATGCTGTCTACAGCGTTTGGGAGGATCGAGACCAAGGTTCACTATCGGTCTTCACCCTTAGGGGAGAGCTAATAAGCGAGCATTCCTTGCCAGGTATTCCAACCAATATTACTTTGGACAATGACGGACACATCTTTGTCCCCTTTACAACTATTAATTTCACTATTGAAGGAGTGGCTTTTTTCCATCGAGTACTGCAAGAGGATTCCCTAGCCACAATTATAGCTGCTGAACGCTGCATTTACCCTTATAGTACCAGTCCCTCTGCAGCCTATCCTTCCCATGTAGCCACCTGGCCTACTGAGCATCTTGTATATGTTGTCAATGAGGAAAGTTCTTCTATAACCGTCATTGATAGTTATACTGCTGCTATTCTTCGTCATATTGAAATCGGTCGTTCCATCTCTTGTCTACATATTTTGCCTGGTGGCCAGTTAGGCATTGCTACTAGTCATATCTTTGGCGACTTAAGTCTGATTGATCTAAAGAAAGGGTGTTTACTGTCTACAACAAATACCAACCGCGAACTCCTTGGCTATATGATTGTATTATCTACCGTATAAGAATGGTCGCTATACCCACTTTCGTTAGGTATAGCGACCATTCTTTCACTAGGCTAGTCATTTTTCTTCCCAAGCTGCCGTGGCCATTTGCCACTCCATTTATATTTCCCGTCATTTCCCTGAGGTTGTGAAGAAGTAGGTTTTTTTTCTTTCGTCTTTATTTCTGCATTCCCTTGCTTAGCAACTTCCTTCCCTTGATTTTTGCTTTTTATTTTTTCCTCAACTATCCCGTCTACATCCACATTTACATTTACATCATCAATGACTCTTTCGTCCTCAAGGAGTGGGGTTTCTTTATCCCGCTCTGGTTTCATTATTTTATAAGATTTATAAGACTCACAGTTTTCTTGTATTGGCATTATCTCCTCGATTTCCTCAAACTCTTCCATTGCTGTAATGGGTATGTTTTTCATAACGCCTTTTTCCATCATCCCTAGAATCATTAGAAAATGATCGGCTTCTCGCCGGACATGATCGGCAAGTAAAGCCGGGATAATACCTACCAATCTACACTCTACAATCATTTCTTCAGCAGCACGCTTAAAGTCCCGAAGACGGATTGTAGCCGCCCTTGTATCTTGGATAAAACGTTTGAAAGAGGCAACTTCAGTATAATTATGCAGCATACTAGAAAAATCTCTTCCTTGCATAAAGAGATCATCAAACTCTTCGGAAAAGCTATTGGCAGTGTTAATTAAATTCCGTTCTGAGGGGTCTAATAAATGGCTAATAAACTTTGTATGATCTGCCATAATGCGTAGCCAAAAAGTATTTTCTTGCGCTTTACTTTCTCCATTTGCAATAACTTTGCCATTTTTATTCTTGTCTAATAGCCGTATAAAATATTCGGCTTCGCGAGCAACATGATCTAGAAGCAACGGGAAGTTTGAACCGCCAAGTTTACATTCTAACATTAAATGCAATAAATTACGTTTATAAATGTAAAATTCCCTTACTAGGGATTGGGTATCATTGGCAAGTTCCGTGAATTTCCTATCATTTTGCACCCGGTCTGCCCTAAGACGCAAGGACTCAAATTCTTGGTAAAAGGCTTGGGCCTCATCAAGTAAGTCTGTATTTTCGCAAGGTAATCCTGCTTTAATGAACAAGGCGTGCTCCTGCATAATCCTTAGCCAGTATTTCACTTCTTCTAAGTTTAGTGGTTCTAAGGGCTCAGGAACAATATAGGATATTTGTTGACGCGGCATAGCAACACTCTCCCTCTTTGATCCACAGTGTTTATAACAGTATATGCCGCAATCTAAAATGATGTTATATTATTTTAAAATTTATGCTTTTTCTTGGGGAAACCTTATTTCGCAGCGATTTATTTTAGTGCCCATACCGCTAAATTTAGTTTCATATTCCGTCATGATATTACCTACAAAATCACTGTTATGCAAATCAAAGGTGACCTGATCCACCCTTAGTTTGCAGGTCGCAAATTCTTCTAGGGAGAAATCAAATAATATGCGATTGTCTGTTTTGAAGAAAATGTCACCCTCCTTAGCTAAAGCTATTTCATACTTTGCCAAGAAATTTGCATGGGTTAACCTTCGTCTAGCATGGCGCACCTTTGGCCAGGGATCACAGAAATTAATATACAATCGATTAATCTCGCCAGGTGCAAAAATTTCAA
>JAPUES010000091.1 GCA_027492445.1 Sporomusaceae bacterium
TGAGCTTTTTCTTCGATAACCAATTCCAGATTTAAATGTTAACAGCACTGCACTGCTAGATATACCCAGTACTGCGCGCATCCTTGGCGTAAGCCATCCAAAATAACTTTAGCCACTTCCTTAGATCCTGCTGACCCTATGTGAGCTCCTATTACTTCGCTAGTACTACACCCAACCACTACAATCTGGCCAGGAGCAAGCTTCGCCATTTCTATCAATTCTGTTATGTTTTGAATTGTTTGCTCTTTGATTCTCTCTAGGGCACCATTCATTGCATTCACTCCTAGGCTTCCATTTGAGAAATTTTATCGACTCTACGGCCATGACGGCCACCAGCAAACTCTGACTTTAGCCAAGTCGCTACAATCATACAAGCAAGGCCCGGCCCAATGACTCTTTCCCCCATAGTTAAAACATTGGCATCATTGTGTTCCCTAGACATTTGAGCGGAAAATACATCGTGACATAAGGCTGCCCGAATGCCCTTGATTTTATTTGCAGCAATACTAACACCAATCCCGGTGCCACAAATAATAATTCCCCGTGTACACTCACCACTAACAACGGCTTGTCCAATTTTTTGCGAAACCTCAGGATAATCGATTGATTCCGCTGAATGGGTACCATAATCCCGAAATTCTACGTTTTCTTCTGTTAGCATTTTTTTGATTTCTTCTTTTAACTTAAATCCCCCATGATCACTACCAATTGCTACAATCATCTGAAACCTCCAACCATTTTAGTGGTTATTCACTAGGCTTTTTTCGCTATTAAATCTTCTTTTTCCTGCCAAATTAAAGTTTTCAGCAAAAAACCGCCAAGTTTTTTACCATTTTATTAATTTTATTCCTATGTATTATATCAATATTTGCCATAAAATATGTAATCCTAAGAAAATAAGCACGACCCCACCCATAAGTTCAGCTCGTTTGCCAACATATTGTCCTACTTGCCGACCTAAGGTCAAACCTGCGATAGCAATGCTAAAGATAATAGCTCCTAAAATGCAGCTCAAGAGCAGTAAATCTACATCCATCATCCCCATGCTAAAGCCAGCGGCTAAGGCATCAAGACTGACACTTACTGCTAAAATGAGCAGCGAAAAGCCTTGCAAGGGATGGGATTTCCCTATCTCTTCTACCTCGCTATGAAAATTTTCCCGAATCATATGTACACCTAAACCTACTAATACAAGAGCTCCTAAAATACTAGCCCAGTTCTGCATAACAATCATTGGATAACGAATTTGATCTGCACCCAGGTTTTCAATGATTGCCCCTAGGCTATGCCCCATATGATAGCCGGTGAGGATTAGTACAATATGAAAAACAGCAAAGATCAGGGCTGCTCGAAAAATAATTAAAAGATTCATTGGTTTCATGCCAATGGGAATGGTTACAGAAAATAAATCCATCCCCAAGGCTATGCTTAACACCAAAAACTCTACACTACTCAATATCCCCACCCCCACAGCTATATATATGTATAGCTGGGGGTAGATATGTTAGCCTTTCACAATTCGATAACCGCTAGCTTTACGCAGGCGATTCATGACTGCTAGCCCAAGACCTTGTTCCTCAATACCTTCCCCATAAATGATGTCAACAGGATTGTTGTCAAAACTGCGCAGGACAGTATATAAATTAGCTGCAATATCTTGGACCTGTTGCCTGGAGCCGTATATTGCACCTATCACCCCTGACGGCAGATGCTCAGCACTCTCTGAAGAAAGGATTGCCCCTACCTTTTTGCCTGCAGCTAATGAAGTTTGTATTTCTTGCAGAATATTATGCAGAATTTGGGGATAGGTTCCTTCTATTAAAATCATGGGAGCGCTCGGAGCATAATGGGTATATTTCATCCCTGGGGATTTGGGAATAAATTCTCCCCCCTCTAAGGCGGGATCCGTTTCTATTTCCCCTAAGGTATCTAAGAGCATTTCTAAGGTTATGCCCCCTGGCCTTAGCAAGGTAGGTACAGGAGTGGTGCAATCAACCACTGTTGATTCCACTCCAATGTCGCAATTTCCCCCATCGATAATGGCATCAATACGGCCCGCAAGGTCATCTAAAACGTCCTGAGCACTTGTAGGGCTAGGCCGCCCTGAAGTATTGGCACTAGGCGCAGCAATAGGCACTCCTGCTAAAGCAATAAGTTCCCGAGCAATGGTAGAAGCCGGTAAACGAACAGCTACCGTATCAAGCCCGCCTGCAACAATATCTGGTACAATGTCCGTGCGTTTTAATACTAGGGTAAGAGGCCCAGGCCAATAAGCATCCATGAGCACTTGAGCATTGGGCGGAATATGGGTAACGAGCTGCCTTATTTCTTCTTGCTGGGCAATATGTAATATTAAAGGATTATCGGAAGGCCTGCCCTTGGCCTGATAAATGCCAGCCACGGCCTCAGAGTCAAGACCATTGGCTCCTAGCCCATATACGGTTTCCGTAGGAAAGGCCACTAACTTACCTGCTTGTAGCAGCTGAGCTGCCTGAGCTAATATTTGTTTATCTGGCCGCTCTTTCTCCACAATGAAATGTTTGGTCTTCATATCTAACCCTCTCTTTACCGTTCCGTGAGCACAACCACTCGCTCAATGCCCCCATAATCTTTCACAATCTCACTGACTGTATAAAAACCTGTTGCCTCAGCGAGCTCTGCAACAATTGGCGCTTGGCCAATGCCCACTTCTAGGGCAATAAAACCGCCTGGCGCTAAATAATTTTTACCTTCCTCAATAATACGACGGTAAAAATCTAGTCCATCTATGCCGCCCACTAAAGCTAAGCTAGGCTCCTGCTGGACCTCAGCTGTAAGACCGGCAATATCAGCTTGAGGAATGTAGGGTGGATTGGATAAGATGGCGGCAAAACGTTTACCTTCTACAGGGGCAAATACATCCCCTAAACAGAAGGTAAGACGTTTATCTACACCATGTCTTGCCGCGTTGCTTGCCGCCACTTCTAGGGCCATTGGCGATATATCAATAGCAATCCCTCTTGCCGACTGAAGTTTTGCTACTATGCTGATAGAAATAGCACCACTGCCCGTTCCAATGTCCAAAATGTAAGGGTCAGTTATAGACGACAAGCGTCCAAGAGCTGCCTCTACTAAAATTTCTGTATCTGGCCGCGGAATCAGCACGGCAGGCGTAACGAAAAAATCCAGCCCCATAAATTCTTTACTGCCCGTAATATAGGCTACTGGCAGACGAGCTGCCCGCTTCTTAACAGCCTCGCGAAAGCTTGCTAACTCTTTTTCTTCTAAAGGCTGATCAAAATGTACGTATAAATACAGTCTATCCACTTTCAAAATATGGGAAAGCAGTACTTCCGCATCTAGGCGTGGACTTTCCACGCCTTTCTCACTGAAGTACTGCCTAGTCCAATTTAAAATTGTATCAATGCGCCAAACTTCTTTTTTGTTTTGCATCTTAGTCTACCTGTTGCATACGTTTACTTTGATTTGTGGCAATTAAGGCATTGATGATTTCATCAATATCTCCATTTAGAACAAAATCTAATTTATGAAGGGTTAAACCAATGCGATGATCCGTAACCCGCCCTTGGGGGAAATTGTAGGTACGAATGCGCTCACTACGGTCCCCTGTCCCCACTTGACTTTTCCGTTCCTCAGCCATTTCAGCATTTTGGGCTTCTTGGGCTAGTTCTAGCACCTTGGATCTAAGAACACGCATACACTTTTCTTTATTTTTAAGCTGGGATTTTTCATCCTGACACTGTACAACGACTCCCGTTGGCAAATGTACAATACGAACAGCGGATTCTGTTTTATTAACATGCTGTCCCCCTGCGCCACTGGCGCAATAGGTATCAATGCGTAAATCATTGGGATTGATAACCACATCGACTTCTTCTGCTTCCACCAGTACAGCTACTGTAACGGTAGAAGTATGAATCCGCCCGCTTGATTCCGTGGTAGGTACTCGTTGCACACGATGCACACCACTTTCATATTTTAAACGGCTATAAGCCCCATCACCATCAATTACAAAGACTACTTCTTTAAATCCGCCCGAATCAGGAGCATTGGCATCGAGAAGCTCAGTACGCCAGCCATGATCATCAGCATAACGCGTGTACATCCGAAATAAATCCCCAGCAAATAAAGCCGCTTCATCACCGCCTGCTCCACCGCGTATTTCTACAATTACACTCTTTTCGTCATTTGGATCTTTGGGCAAGAGCAAAATGCGCAATTCTTCCTCTAATACTTCGGCCTTAGCCTTTAGCTCTGACAATTCTGCAGAGACCATTTGGCGAAAATCGTTATCTAGCTTCTCGCCAAGCATTTCTAAGGCATCGGCGATTCCTTGATTGACTTCTTTTTGCTCCCGAAATTTAGCCACAATTGGCGTCAATTTAGAATGTGCTTTGGTATGTTTTTGCCATTCTGTCATATTGGCAAGTACGGAAGGATCACTAATTAAATTTTCTAGTTCGGTATGCCTATCTTCAATGGCCTGTAGTTTATCAAGCATGATTGTTCTCCTTAAAAAGCTCTTTTATTTAACGGGCCGAACGGCTTCGAGTGCACGTATTGCCACTTCAAGTTGGTCATCACTAGGTTCTCTGGTCGTTAGTTTTTGCAGTAATAGGCCTGGCGTAATGGCAAACTGCACCCATGCAGCCTCACTCTTGCCAGCAAAGCGAATAATTTCATAGGCAATCCCCGCCACCACTGGCAACAGTAGAATCCGCGATACAATCCGAATCCATAAGTCCGGCCAACCTAAAAAAGCAAACATAATAATACTGACAATCATTACAATCAGTAAAAAATTCGTGCCACATCGGGGATGAAGGGTAGTATAAGTCCGCACATGTTCTACATCTAACGGTACACCTGCTTCATAAGCATGAATGGTTTTATGCTCAGCACCATGATATTCAAAGACTCTATGAATATCTTTCATTTTAGAAATAGCTACAATATACGCTAAAAAAATAGCAAACCGCAGCACGCCTTCCACTAAGTTTAACAACCGAGGATCGGTAATAGCACTATGAATATATTTTGCTGCATAGGTGGGAATGATCACAAATAGTACAATTGCCAATCCTAAGGAAAACATCATCGTGAGGGCAATTTCCTTATTGGATAATTCTTCCCCTTCTTCCCCCGCCGCTTGGGCGGAAAAAGACAACGCCCGCAGTCCTTGTACTAAAGATTCTACAAGGGCCACTACACCTCGGAGCATTGGTTTTTTTAATAAAGGATATTTATCACCTATTGGTGTAAAGGTTTCCGTTTTTACTATAATCTCACCTGATGGTTCGCGAACTGCTGTCGCAATAAGCCCTGGTCCTCGCATCATAACGCCTTCAATTACAGCTTGGCCGCCAATACTTACTTGTGGTTTCACAGTATCCCTCCTTTTATATTGTAGTCTTATCTATTAATAATGTTAGCATGTGATGTTAAGGTCGCCCTCACACAAAATCTTTTGGCAAAGGCTTGGTTCCCTTAATGATACAAATGTAGCAGAGCATCGCTGCTCTGCTACCCGGTTTTTAGGCCTCTTTACCGTAACGTTTATTGAATTTTTCAACACGTCCACCAGCAGTAATATTACGTTGCTGACCGGTAAAGAACGGATGACATTTTGAGCACACATCAATACGAAGTTCTTTTTTAACAGAACCAGTTAGGAAAGTGTTGCCACAACCGCACGATACTTTTGATTCACCATAATTAGGATGAATTTTGTCTTTCATTTATTGCACCTCTCTTTAAAGCCACTTGTGTTTTTACCAGACAATTGTAGCATACCTGTTTCCCAGACGCAACCTTATTTCACTGATAAGAGCTATAATTATTTATAAATATGTAATATAAGAATGCAATTCTTAAAATCACAAACTTTTAATTTTATTTTTGATTGATATTGATTGTTTTCGTTCGTTTATGCTTGACTTATCGTAATCACAATTATATAATGAGCACAAATAAACATTAGTGGTAATGTAATTATTTCATCTACTAAAGGAGTTTACTATTATGTTTGCTGAAGAACGCCACAATAAAATCCTGCAATTGTTAAAATCAGGGCAACCCGTTAAGGTAATGACACTTAGTACATTATTTGCCGTATCCGAGGCTACCATCCGCCGAGATTTGCAAGAATTAGAATCTATGGGGCTGTTACAACGGACACACGGCGGCGCCGTTTCTCCTCAACTTGGTGCTGAACTTAGTTTTTTTGACCGAGAGGTATTTCACCTTGATGAAAAACGAGCAATCGCTCTTGCGGCGGCTACTTTAGTGGAGGACGGAGAAACAATACTGCTCGATGCCGGCACAACCACGCGAGAAATTGCCCGAGCACTGTGTGGACGAAGATTAACCGTTGCTACTAACAGTATGGATGTCGCTTATATTTTTGCAGATGAAGTCAATATAGAAGTTTTATTACTAGGTGGCACTTGGCGAAAGTCTATCAACTCTCTCGTGGGGCCGCTGACGAATTCTATGCTAAAGTCCTTTTGTTTTGATAAAGTTTTCCTTGCGGCCAATGCTATTGATTGTAAGGGCGGTGCAACGACCCACAATCTCATAGAAGCCGAAACCAAACGAGCCATGCTCCATGCTGGCAAAAATACGTTTTTAGTGGCTGATCATACTAAGTTTGAGCAACAAACTTTTGCAAAGATTTGTCGCCTAAATGAACTGTCTATGATTATTACCGACCAAGGCATCCCTAAAGCCACACTCGATAACTTGCGAGAGCACACCCAAGTATTACTTCCTAAGTAAAACAGAAAGGAGTAGATACCAGTGGATAACCATAAAGAAACGTCAATTGTTACCGTAACACTCAATCCAGCGATTGATCGCACCTTACACCTGCCAGGTTTTTCTCTAGGGCAAGTCAATCGCGTCATGAGTGAACGTACGGATCCCGGCGGCAAAGGAATTAATGTGGCCAAGGTCATCAAAGCTCTCAATCATCCTGTGATAGTCACTGGCCTATTAGGGAATAAGAATGCACAATTATTCCAAGATTATTTTAAACAAGAAGAAATTCACAATCACTTTGTGGAAACCTTAGGGCAAAATCGCGTCAATATAAAAATTGTGGATACGAGCAGCGATATTGTTAGCGAATTAAATTTCCCTGGTATTACGCCCACCTTAACGGATCTTGATCACTTACAGGCGACACTAGGAAATCTTGCTCGCACACATAAATGGTTTGTATTATCAGGTAGTTTGCCACCAACCGCACCAACGGATATTTATGCCAAATTCATTACCATGCTACATGAATACAATTGTAATGTCATCTTAGATACGAGTGGCCCGGCCCTTGCTGCTGGCATTAGCGCCCGCCCCTTTGCTGTTAAGCCCAATTTACCCGAACTGAGTCAATTGATGAACTCTCCTATGGAAGGGGATGAAGAAATCCTCAAAGCAGTAAAAAAGCTACTTAGTCAAGGAATTGTTAAAGTGGCCATTTCCCTTGGCGAGAAAGGGTCCTTAGTCGCTGACCGAGAGCATATCTTAAGAGTCAGGGCTCCCATTGTACCTGTAAGCAGCACTGTAGGAGCTGGGGATGCCTTTGTTGCTGGTTTCAGCGTAGGGCAAGCCCGCAATCTTTCCTTAGCTGACAGCATTCGCTTAGCCTCGGCAGCAGCCGGCGCTGCCGTAGCATTGCCTGGTACACAAGCTGGTTCTCTAACGGAAGTTAATAAACTGATTCCCAAAGTACAAATAAGTGAGTGGAGGTAGTTACTAATGAATATCCAAGATTTGTTATCCCCAACTAGAGTACTCTTCAACCTTAAAGCCAATAACAAACATGAGGTTATTAATGAACTAATCGACGTTCTAGATGCTGACGGCAAATTGTCTAACAAAGAGCAGTATACGGCCGCTGTCCTACTGCGAGAAATGGAATTTTCTACAGGAATTGGTATGGGTATTGCTATTCCCCATGCAAAAGACGCTAGCGTCAAAGAAGCTGCTTTAACATTAGGCTTATCCCACAAGGGTGTCGATTACGAATCCCTCGATGGTACTCCTGCTCATATCTTCTTTTTGATTGCCGTTCCCGCCGACTCGAATGATATCCATCTTAAAGTATTATCTTATATTTCTCGCAAGCTTATGCACCAAGAAGTACGCGATCGTTTGCTTGCCGCAACGACCTATGAAGATATTTTAGCAGCATTTAAAGATTAAAATAGGGAGGCTATTATTATGAAATTATTAGCAATTACATCCTGTCCCACTGGAATTGCCCACACGTATATGGCTGCAGAATCCTTACAAATGGCAGCTAAAGCAATGGGTATTGAAATGAAGGTGGAAACTCGCGGTTCCGTCGGTGTGGAAAATGAAATCACCCTCCAGGACATCAACGAAGCCCATGCCATTATCATTGCCGCTGGCACCAATGTTGATAGAGAAAAATTTCACAGCCTGACAATCATCGACGCTTCCGTACAAGATGCTATTAAAAATCCGAAAGGTCTTATCGAACAAGCTGTTAGCACTAAGAAAAGCCCAACAGTAGCTACGAGCACTGTCACACCAACCGTCCCTGGAAAAACTGGAGCTTACAAGCATTTGATGACCGGTGTTTCCTATCTTATTCCCTTAGTCGCAGCGGGCGGTTTGATTATCGCTTTATCCTTTATCTTCGGCATTGAAGCTTTTAAAGAGAAAGGCACCTTGGCGGCAGCTCTCATGGATATCGGCGGCGGCGCGGCCTTTGCCCTTATGATCCCAATCCTTGCAGGTTTCATTGCTCATTCCATTGCCGATCGTCCCGGTCTGGTGCCTGGCCTTGTTGGCGGAATGCTCGCTTCTCAAATAGGTTCTGGCTTCCTAGGCGGCATTATTGCTGGTTTCCTTGCTGGTTATATTGCTCTATGGTTAAAAAACAATATTAAACTGCCAAAAACATTAGAGGGCTTAAAGCCCGTGCTTATTATCCCGTTCTTTTCTACTTTGCTTATTGGTATTTTAATGATTTATGTAATTGGAACTCCTGTAAAAGCCATTATGGATATTATGACCGAAGCCTTAAAAGGTATGTCCTCGGCAAATGCTGGCTTTTTAGGACTGATTCTTGGTGCTATGATGGCCTTTGATATGGGCGGACCAATTAACAAAGCAGCCTATACCTTTGGCGTTGGGCTCCTAGGTAGCAATGTCTTTGAACCAATGGCCGCTATTATGGCAGCTGGCATGACCCCACCTCTTGGTCTAGCCCTTGCTACTTATATTGCTAAGAAAAAGTTTACTCCGGAAGAACAAGAATCTGGCAAAGCAGCTGGCGTAATGGGTTTTTCCTTTATCACAGAAGGCGCTATCCCCTTTGCTGCCGCTGATCCAATGCGCGTTATCCCTTCTATCATGGTCGGTTCTGCTGTAGCTGGTGCATTATCAATGATCTTTAGTTGCGCTCTTCGCGCACCCCATGGCGGTATTTTTGTACTCCTTATTCCAAATGCGGTAAGCAACCTTGGAATGTATATTGTAGCCATTGCTGCCGGCACTATCGTTACAGCCATAATGCTAAGTGTGTTAAAAAAAGAACTACCGTCTACTACAACTTCCCTATAACTTTTCCATCCTCCTCTTCTTATAAAAAGAGACAGCCTTGACGGGATTTAATCCACCTGTCAAGGCTGTCTCTTCGTTTCTTATGGCAATTAAGCATTTGGTAAAAACCGTATTGCCTCAGCTAAGCCAGAAGCAATGGAGCATTCGTTTTCTTTAACCTGCTGCACAAATTGGGCATTTACAGAAACGCTTCTCACCATGCCTTTTTCCTTTCGAATGGTCTGTACCATGTTATTTATGTTAGGCAATAGGTCTAAAGACATCTTCCCATTTCCAAAATCAAATATAAATTTTGAGTTAAACTTAAATAGCAGATTATCAATTTCTTGTTGCAACCGTTTTACACTTTCCTTGGTCATCGTTTCGCCGATTCTTACTAATATGTATTTTCCATCTTTATCTTCAATAACGTAAGATGGATTTTCTGCTTCCTTAGTGCTACTATCTGCCGCTGCCAGTCTTTCTGCTAATTCTAGCCGCTTACTGTGATCAAGTTCTTTTAAAAGTACCATATTCACCACAGATAGTACTTTTTCCGTGTTCATAGGTTTTACGATAAAGTGACAGGCACCACAACGAATCGCCTTAACGATAATATCTTTTTGATTTTCGCCACTAACAACAATAATTTTCGCAAGAGGAAAATCCACAATAATCTTTTGCATGGCTTCAATTCCATCCATGCCAGGCATGGTTAAGTCCATAGTGACTAAGTCAGGTAGTCTTTTCTTATATTCTACATAAGCACTTAAACCATTATCTGCTTCGGCGACAACTTCATGTCCAGCACTTTTTAACATGATTTCCATATTTCTTCTAACAATCCCAGAATCATCTACCACTAATATCCGTGCCAATATAAAATCCCCCTTTCTTTGTCAACTTCTTATTCCTTGAAGCATTGCTGCAACACTTTCTAGCAATATGGTTCTATCTAATTTTTGTTCATAACGATCAAAGCCAGCTCGCAAACCTTTTTCTTTCTGGTCCTCACGCGTCAAAGAAGTAAGGGCAATCACAGGTAACGCTTTAAGCTTTTCGTGGGAGCGAATGGCTCTTACCAGTTCAATACCATTCATCACTGGCATCTCAATATCACTGACGACGATATCCACATGGTTTTTCTCTAGTATCGCAAGGGCCTCCTGCCCATTTTCCGCCATTAATACTTCATAGCCCGCCCACTCTAAATAACCCTTGGCCATTTTTGCAAAAAAAGGTGTGTCCTCTACTAATAATACGGCTTTTTTCCCTTGCTCCATTGTTGCTTGCCCGATTTTCTTCTGGCTATAATGTTCAGGCGCTGCTTGTTCAAATAATTCATAAATATTGATTAATACCGCAATCCTACCGTTTAAAATCGTTGAGCCTAACACACCTTTCCCACTAACCCCATTATTGTCCATGCGGACACTTGCTGTTATGGTATCAATAATTTCTTCGGCAATAATGCCCATAGGATACTTCACCAGCTTGGGTATTATGATATATAGCCTAGCCCCCTGGCTTTTGCCTTGGCTAATGGGAAGAAATTTTTCTGGACGTATAATACGGAGGGATTGTCCGCGAAACTGAATATATTCATGATCACCAATGATTTCAATGCCAGCAGCGTCAATTTCTTCTATTCGAGAAACCATGGCAATATCAAGTCCTAAAATCTCAGGACCTGATGTTTTAAAGAGTAATAGTTGCTGCTTTTCATTACGATTTTGGCTAATACTATCTTCTTTTTGAGGAGACTGGAGACGTCCCTCGACAAGATTTATTTTCGCCATCATTCTAATATTTTCCGTATCGAGAATCATGGCTATTTTACCATCGCCTAAAACCGTTACCCCCGAGAAACATTGGCAACTTTTTAACCCGTGTGGCACTGGCTTTACTAGTATTTCTTCATAATCACAAACTGCATCTACCGCCAGGCCAAACAATTGATTACTGCCCTTAATAATTAAGATTCGAAAGGTCCGCTGTGTATCGGAAAAATAGGACTGGGCACTTTCTCTTCCCTGGGATACGTCTAGAATATCAGATAACCGAACAACGGGTAGTAAACGACCATTCATACGTAAAACAGGATATTCATGAACAAACTCAATTGTTTGATTATTCTTTTCTTCCGGCTGAATTAGTACACAGCCCCCTAAATTGGCCTGGGGTACCGCAAAACACTCTTCATTACTTTTAACGATAATAGAAGACATAATGGCAAGGGTCAATGGCAATAAAAGTCTAACGGTAGTTCCAACACCTAACTCCGATAGAATTTTAATTTTTCCCCCAATTTTTTCAATATTAGTTTTTACAACATCCATGCCCACACCACGACCAGAGATATCTGTAACTTTTTCTGCCGTGGAAAAACCAGGACGGAAAATGAAGGCAAAGATATCTTGCTCATTCATGGCTTGGAGCTGTGATTCATTGGCAAACCCTTTTTCAATTATTTTTTTCTTGATTTTTTCTATATTAAGGCCTCTACCATCATCCTTAATTTCAATAATAACCTTGCCCGCTTCTTGATATGCCTCTAAGGAAAGAGTACCTGTAAAGGACTTATTGGCATTTTCTCTTGTTACTGTGTCTTCGATGCCATGATCCATGGCATTTCTTACGATATGAGTTAAGGGATCTACAAGGGCTTCAATAATTGATTTATCTAGTTCAACATTTGTACCCCTAAGTACCAGTTCTACTTCCTTTTCCATCGTCCTTGATAGTTCTCTTACAATGCGTGGAAACTTATTAAAAACATAGGCTATCGGCTGCATGCGAGCTTTCATAACTTTTTCCTGGAGAAGGGTTGTCGTACTATTAATTTTTTGTGCTATTATTTCTAGTTCATTGTTTGTGCCATGGCTTTTTTCTACAATTCGTAGCAGCTGATTTCTGCCTAACACCATCTCACTAGCAATGGTTAATAAATCATTGAGCAAGCTAACACTTACCTTAATGCTATCTTCAAGGATTTTTGCGGGCCTACTTTCTTGTTGTTTGGGTTTTTCTACAGGAATTTTATTTATCGTCACCTGGCTTGCCTCATCCTCTAGCGAGGCAGCAAGGACAGGCTGTTCTTCCTCAAATAAGCTATTGAGCATTTCCCAAGCATCTTCAGCAGAACTTGCTTGCTCTTGAGCTTTTCCCTCGGATATAAAAGACTTGATATAGCTTACATGATCTTCAATTCTTACCTCTTCACTCGTAGAAGGATGATTTACCATCTGCTCTAATACATCGGTTGCTCCTAGTAAGGCATCCACAATATCAGAAGAAATCTTATCGGCCTTTTCGCGTAGTTCTCCTAATAAATTTTCCATGGAATGAGATAATTGGACCACTTTTTTTAAATCAAAGTAACCCGCAGTTCCCTTTATACTATGAATGGCCCTAAATACACTATTGAGGGTTTCTGCATCATAGTCTCCTTGTTCCATATTGAGCAGGCCTTTTTCGGCCTGCTCAATGTGGGTGCGAGCTTCTTCGATAAAATCTGTTAACGGCACTTTATCTTGGAGCATTTTTCATCTTCTCCCGCATACGAATTATGTAGTTATTGAATTTTGAATCGTTCAACTAAAACACTTAGTTTATTAGCAGTTTCTAATAATTCACTCGCTGCACAACTAGTATCAACAGCCCTGATTGCTGTATCGGCTGAAGCAAGTTCTATTTCTTGCACACTACTTGAAATATCCGCGCCACCCTTGGCGATTTCTTCTGCTGCACAGGCAATATGTTCCATACCCTGTGCCACTTTTTCTGTATTTTCCGCCACTTCTGATGACTTCTGGGAAATCTTTTGCGCGGCCTCTACAACCTCTCTTACCCTATTTGATGCCTCTACTGCATTCTTTGCGGCCTGCCCCGTGTTATCGGCAATATCGCCGATTTCTTTGCTAATCAACTCCACCTGCTTGGAAGCTACAGCCATCGCCTGAGAAATTCCCCCTACACTCTTAGACTGTTCTGTAACAGAGGACGCAATGGTATTGGTAATTGCCGTTGTTTCTATAATAACTTCTGTGATTTTCCCCATGGCCTGCACAGCATCTACCATATCCATCTGCATATTTTCAATTTGTTGGCTGATTTGCCCTGTAGCCTCACTAGTACGCTTAGCAAGTTCCTTGACTTCCGCCGCTACCACTGCAAAACCTTTACCAGCTTCGCCAGCACTTGCCGCTTCAATGGTAGCATTTAAGGCTAACATATTCGTCCGCTCCGCAATATTACTAATAATGTTAACAATTTTACCTATTTCTTTAGATGAACCATTAAGTTTTTTTATAATTCCATTTGTTTCTTGTGATTGATTTTCAGCCTCAACAGTAATATTTATGGATCGTTTACAATTTTGATCCACTTTATTGATGGATTCATTAATTTCTTTTACGGCACCAGCCGCACTAGATACGGAGCCTGATACATCATATGCCGAACTTGCAACCCTTGTAATACTTGCTGATATTTCTTCAATGGCCGCACTAACTTGTCTCACCTCATGAGAAGTCTGCTCAGCTGCCAAGAAAGAAGCTTTCGCAACCGTTGACACTTCTTCTGTTGCTAAAGCAATATCACCAACATTTTCACTGATTACCCCAATATCCTGGGCTGTATTTGCAATGGTCCCAGCAATTTCCTCCGCCGTAGCACTTACCGAACAAGTCTTTGCACTCATTTCCTGGCTATTGGCAGCAAGAGTTGTCGCGATATCAATTAATTTTCCTGATCCATTTTGCAAATCTCCAGTAGAAGCATAAATATCCTTAATCATGCCACTAATTTGCAAAATGGAATTATTTACCGACTGAGTTAATGTTCCAATTTCATCTTGGGCATTGATAGAATTAACACTGCCTCGTTGGGTTAAATCCCCGAGTTCCACTTTTTTCATTAATTGTTGCAATCCCTCAACAGGACGGCTAACAACAGCAGCCATAAACCAAGAAAGAGCAATAATCAAGAACAATGCCATAATCGGGAGAATCTTTAAGACGGCAAGTTCGCTATATATAATGGCCTCTGGCAAGACAAAGACAAATACCCAGCCCGTACTAGGAACCTTCCGAAAGGCCATAATTACATCCTGATTGTTAATGGTATAGGCTTTACATCCATACTCACTTGCTAAAATATCTGATATAGCATTTTTATATTTGTCATTTTCCAACAAATTTTGCCCTAATAGCTTTTCATCAGGATGGGACAATACATTGCCTTTTCCATCTATCATAAGTGCATACCCATCGCCTCGGACTTTAGCTTCTTTAAATTTATCCGTCATAACCGTTAGTAAAATATCTTCTGCTAATACGCCTTGCACTTTCCCTTGTGTGTTTTTCAAAGGAATAGCAGCTGTCACAATATATTTTTTTGTCATTTCATCAATATAGGGTTCTGTAAAAATGAGGCCATTTTTTTGAACTGCTTGCTTATACCAAGGCCGGTCCATAGGTTTAAAGTCAGCAGGCGGAACCCAATCCGTTCCATCCATAAATGAACCATCGGCAAGACCAATATAAAGATCTATTAGCTCTGCATCTTTTTCATAAAACTTTAAATAAGGTTTATAGGTTGACGGATTTTTCCCCGAATCCCTTAGAGCAAATTCCATGGTTGTAATTAATTTGGCCTTAGAATCTGACCAAAGTTCAATTTGATTGACATAGGATTTTACCAAGCCATTCATTTCAACGGTAACATTTCGTCCCGTCTGTTCCTTGAGCCAGTAATAGCCAACCACTGTTGCTAAAATAATAAGCAGGAATGTTATTGTACTAAAAAATGCAAAAAACTTTGTTCGCAGCTTCACCAAAAATCCCCTCCTGTCATTTATTTTTTTATATTCCTTGTAATCCTATCTGAACGATTACAATCCACCTATATTAAAAAACGAATTTACATAGTTACAATTTTATCATTGTTTTGGTTTATTTACCATCTTATTGTTTTTTTATGTATTTAGGAAAATGACAAATGCACCTTGTTCTTAAGTAAATACCTAAGGAACAAAGTGCATTTTCATGTTTATTTTTCTTCATTTATTATATAGATTCATAGCCTTCGTTACACCTTCCTGTATAATACATTCCACGGCTTTTGTTGCTCTCAATACTGCTTCCTTTACTAAGGGCTGCTCTTCTGACCCAAAGGAACTAAGTACATAATCTACTACTTGCCAACCGGTGGGCGGACGGTCAATTCCCATGCGCACACGTGAAAAGGTATCCTTATCCAGGTGGGCAAGAAGGGATTCCACGCCGCGATGTCCACCTGAGCTACCTTTTGTTCTTATACGCAAACGACCGATGGGTAAATCCATATCATCAAAAATAATGATAATATCTTCGGGCTTCACTTTATACCAACGTGCCAGTTCCCCGACAGGAATACCACTCAAATTCATATAGGACTGTGGTTTTACCAATATTACGGGCTCAGCGGCGCGATATTCGGCCACCAGTGCTTGATTGCGTTTTTTCCAAGAAGTAATGCCCCACTGCTGTGCTAATTCATCCACTGCCATAAATCCTATATTATGACGTGTATTCATATATTCCTTCCCAGGATTACCTAGGCCTACTACTATTTTCACTACTTACGTTCCTCCATGTTAGCCAAAATTTCATCCACGGTTACAAACCGGTAGCCCTTAGAAACTAAGGTTTGAATAATACGTCTTGTTGCCTCTACGCTTTGGCTTCGCGACGCCTTAGCCGCAATACCATCTCCGTCATGCAAGAGAATAATAGAGCCATTCTTTACCTTTGTTACCACACGGTCGACAATCACTTCTACTCCTGGGTTGGTCCAGTCCCTGCTCATGACTGACCACTCTACAACGGCGAGGCCTCGCTTTGCCACCATCTCCATGACTACGGGGTCACGAAAACCATGGGGCGGCCTCATCACATGCGGCACTATACCCGAAGCTTTTTCAATCGCTTTACTAGTATGGTCTAGTTCTTCCCCAATAACAACAGGATTACTTTTTAATAAATCCACATGGTGATAGGTATGATTCCCTAGTTGATGTCCTTCCCGGGCAATGCGCTTTACTATTTCTGGGTACTTATCAACATTTTGCCCGACAACAAAAAAAGTCGCTGGCACATTATATTCTTTGAGCACATCTAATACCTGTTCCGTATAAGGAGAGTAAGGTCCATCATCAAAAGTCAGGGCCACAACCTTTTGACTCGTCTCTGACTCTGAAAATACCCTGCCAAAAACATTATTTTCCGGTAGTACAGCGCACAATGTCAAAAAAAGACCTACTAGGATACCGATTATCGCCACACTAATACCGATTGGCCTACGATGGCTGAATACTTTACGATAGTCTAATACTAATGCAATTAGCACGATGACGGTTAAGAGCCCGAGCATACTAATGAGTCGTATCTTTACATCAAACATTGTCCTGCTCCATTTCTTTAAACATAATTAGCCACTCACCTTGAGAGTCCACAGTATACCCTTCTCTAGTAAAACCCCATTTTTCATATACCCGAATGGCTGGATAGTTTTCAGGACGAACTTCTAAGCGGACTTTCCTAACCTTTTGCGTCTTAAAATAATCCACTGCTGCACCGATTAGTTTGCTAGCAACACCCTGCCCCCTTGCCTCATGAGCGACGGCAATGGATAGAATACGTGCATTTGCCGACCTAGAGGGCGCCAGGGCCGAACGCAAAAAGGCTAATTTATTCATTACAATAACTCTCACCGGATGGAGGCCAAAACCATATTGTCCTGTCAGCCAGCGCCAAAGCCATTTCAGCAAATGTCCCCTCCATACCGCCCGAATCCATAATCTTGATAATTGAGTAGGAGCAAAGCAATAGCCTAGACACTGTCCCTGTATCGTATGAGCCAGCAAAGCAGCCTTAGGCTCTGCCTCATATACTAATAAAAATATGTCTTCCATAGCCTTTGGTTTCGGTAAACGACCCCCGCAGTGATGCAAGACACTTTCTTTAAAGCTTTCTGTAAACAAGAGGGCAATCTTTGGAATATCCCCTAACTTCCCTTGAGAAATAACAATCTCTATTTTATTATCTAATGATTCTTTTATCATGAACATCACCAACCCTAATGGGATTATACCATATCACAGCCGAGGCGCAAGTAGGGGCCAGGTTTGACTTAAAGAAGTCAAACCTGGCCCCATTTTTTATTCTTCAAACATTTTACTGACAGGCAGTTCACTAAAAATCCTAAGAATGGCTTCACCTAAAAGCGGCGCCATAGATAAGACTTTAATTTTTTCAATGTTCTTTTCTGGCGGCAAAGGAATGGTATTGGTAATTACTAATTCTTTAATGACAGATCCTTGAATCCGAGAGATTGCTGGATCGCTAAGCACACCATGAGTACAACAGGCATACACTTCTTTTGCTCCATATTTCATTAAAGCATTAGCCCCCTCCGTGAGAGAACCGGCCGTATCCACAATGTCATCGATCATTACCGCTGTCCTGCCGGTTACATTACCGATTAGATTCATTACCTCAGCTACGCCAGGCATCGGGCGACGTTTTTCGATAATAGCAATTGGCGCTTGCAATCTATCAGCTAGCTGTCTAGCACGAGTTACGCCTCCTAGATCCGGTGATACAACAATAAGATCATCTAAGTTTTTAGACCGAACATAATCCGCAAGCAAAGGTACTCCTGGTAAATGATCTACTGGAATATCAAAGAACCCTTGAATTTGTCCAGCATGCAAATCAACGGTAATCACACGGCTAACACCTGCTACCGTTAGCAAATTGGCAATTAGTTTCGCAGAAATAGGCTCACGCCCACGAGTTTTACGATCTTGCCGAGCATAAGCATAATAAGGAATAACTGCTGTAATCGTACGAGCAGAGGCCCGTTTTGCAGCATCTACCATGATTAGAAGTTCCATCATGCTGTCATTAACAGGATTACAAGTAGGTTGCACAATAAATACGTCTTTACCGCGCACAGTCTCATCAATAATGACTTGTGTTTCTCCGTTATTAAAATGCCCAACAAAAGCATTCCCCATTGCAAGGCCCAAGTGGTTCGCAATCTCCTTTGCCAACCCTGGGTTAGCATTACCGGAAAAAATCCGCAATCTCTTTTTTTCTTCTAACATCTAAATTACCTCCTGAGTATGCTTTTTCTACAGTCTTATATCCTTGGCAAAACCTTGTCGTTACTTCTTATTTACCCAACCATCAATATTACTTTGGCGAGCTCTTGCTACCCCTAAAGCTTCTGATGGTACATCTTTCGTAATTGTTGAACCAGCAGCTATGTAAGCACCCTTACCAACAGTGACGGGTGCTACTAGATTCGTATTACAACCCACAAACACTCCATCTTCAAGAATGGTACGATGTTTCTTCTTACCATCATAATTGACAGTAATGGTTCCTGAACCAATATTAACCTTTGCCCCCATATCTGTATCACCAATATAGCTTAAATGAGGAATTTTACTACCTATTCCCACCTGAGAATTCTTAACTTCTACAAAGTTACCAATTTTAACCCCATCGGCTAACACGGTTTGCGGACGCAAATGCACATAAGGTCCAACCGTCACCCCATTACCAACTTGACAATCATGAGCATAGGTAAAATGCATGGTTGTATCATTTCCAATCTGGCAATTTTGAATGCGGCTATTCGGCCCTATTTCAGTACCTGCGCCAATGGTCGTAGCACCTTCAATCCAGGTAAAAGGATAAATAATGCTATCAGACCCAATACAGACTTCTTCATCAATAAAAGTACTATCCATATCCATAATGGTAACGCCACTATCCATTAAACGGATCAGTTTACGTTTTCTTAGTATTTTTTCAGCTTCTGCTAGCTGCAGCCGGGAATTAATACCTAAGGTTTCTTGATCGTCTTCAACTTGCATCGCCCATACTTTGCCTTGGCCTTGTGCCAAAATGCCAATTACATCGGTTAAATAATATTCACCTTGTACATTGTTGCAATTTATACTGCCTAGAGCCTTAAATAAGGCTTCCCGATCAAAGCAATATATACCTGTGTTGATCTCGTTGACAGCTAGTTCAAACTCATTTGCGTCTTTTTGCTCAACAATTTTTAACACTTGTCCACTGTTATCCCGAATGACGCGACCATATCCAGCAGGATTAGCTAAACAAGCTGTGAGCACGGTGGCACTAGCACCGACAGCTTGGTGCTCAGCAAAGAGCCTGGCTAAGGTTTCTCCTCGTAATAAAGGGGTATCACCACATAGTACCATTACTGTGCCTTGAAAGTCCTCTAATAAAGCCCTTGCTTGCATCACCGCATGACCTGTACCTAGTTGCTCTGTCTGTACAACATACTGGGCCTGAGTCCCTACCCTATCTTCTACTTGCTCCGCCCCAAAACCAACTACCACAACATTTTGTTTAGCGCCTGCCATCTTTGCTGCATTCAGCACATGCTGCACCATTGGCTTACCACCAATGTTATGTAGCACTTTAGGTAATGCTGACTTCATGCGTGTACCTTTACCCGCCGCCAAAATTACCGCCAGTAAATCGGACATTAACCTTCCTCCATTCCATCAATACCCATATTTTCCTAAACATCTTGTTATGTCTCAAGACCTCAAACTTTTTTCTTTTTCGACACTAATCTTGACATTCCTGCACAAAATAAAATAAAAAAACTAATAGTTCTTTAAATCATTTTAATTTCATAGCCACATTCCTTCAATCTTTTCAAAATATATTCCGTATGCAAGACATC
>JAPUES010000092.1 GCA_027492445.1 Sporomusaceae bacterium
TAATAACCGCTTCAATACTGCTCGGAATAAAAGCACCTCTATTAACAAAAATCAGCTCATCTGGCTTCTCAACAACAATTACTTTACCCTTGAGTTCATAATCTTGATGAGCAATGCAATTGTGTAACGCTTCCCGGATAACATAAGGATCATATTGATGCACTTCCGTAGGAAATAATGTATTATCAGGAAGATATCTGTATTTTAAATTTCTCACTTTAGTTAAGACTTCATTGACATTGAGTAAAAACGGCGGTCCAAAGTGCTCATAGTCTATTTCGATATTATTTGCATCTTTTAAAATCCAACCATTCTGTTTCGACTGGCATCGCACGGAGGTTATTCAAAATTGTTATTAACTCTTCTTGATTCATTCTAAACACTCCTCGACAGAGTAACTTTTTTAGTAAATATTACCACAATAATATTCAAAAAGAAATGTTCTGAGATACCAGCACATTCATCGATAGTACATAAACCAAAATGGGCTCAATGCATATAAGAAATACACTAGAATCACTACGATTCAATATCTTCTGCATCATAGTAATGTCTACATCTTGTCTATAAGCTAAATACCACAGAGCCAATTGAAACATCTCACCAATTTTGCAATGATCTAATCAATTATCTGTATTGAAGAATTCTTTAGAGCTGCACATGTTATATAAGGCCTAATATAGGAATAGCAACTACACGCCTGTAAAAATATTATAAACGTCTGAGGTAATATTCTTAGCTATAAATGCTGTTGAAAAGGCAATAGCAAGCTTAGTTATATTCTCGCAAAGATTAGGTGGATTGTCAGCGCTAAAACCCTGTGGCCTTAGTTCCTTACATAATATGTTACCAAATTTTTCTTGAAAATCACTAGAATACTTATGGCATAACTCCGCAATTTTTTTTGAATCAGTACTCTTTTGCTGTGCATAAACGCCAATGAACATCAATGCTCCTTCTACCAGTCCACATTGCGAGCCAAGCCTACCTGCGTTAAGCCCATATGCAGCCTCAATTACTTGGGGATGAAGCTCACAATGAAATATTTCAGACAGAATCTTTAATGTGGTAATTGCACAGCTAAGGTCTTCGTTCCAGTAATAGTCATGTACTCTAGCATCAATTAATGTCTTTATAAGAGTTTTAATAGCAACACCAGCCATAACTTCATATCCAACCTCGTTCGGGTGTAGACCATCACAATGTAGACCTTCCTTTATACTTACGCCACTTTCATCTACCATGACCTCATGGAAATCAATAATGTCAATATTATTATCCGCAGCAAATTGTTGTATATCTTTACGGTACTGTCTAAGTAACTGTTCTTCTTCTAAATCATTACAAGGTATTGGCAAGCCAATGATAGGAGTGATATCATTTTGTACAGCTAGTCCCACCATATCACAAATATTATTGATAATTTGATCAATTGCTATTCTGGCGTATGCATCATTAGTACCGCCCATAATGATAACGTGAGATGGATTGTGCCGCAAAACGTCTCGTTCGAAACGCCTTACCATACCATCTGTAGTATCGCCATTAATACCTTTGTTAACATAGTTAATATTGAGTTGCGTAGCCGCCATGTTGAGCCAGGATAAACTTGGCGTATATGGATATCCGTATGTTATTGAATCACCAATGGAAATTATTTTAATGACGTTAATTTTCATATTGTTTTTTCACATCTCATTCTCTCTGGTTTCTTTGGTTTTTGAATCTTAGAGACGTTTATTTTTTTAGACTTGCATCGAACGATTCAGGGAAATTATCTAAAAAGCCAATAAGTTCTGAGACAACCAGCCCGTCCTTTTCAGCCGATGGAAAGAAAATTTCTCATATCATGAATTACACAACGTTGAAAGCTACTGTCAGTTCATCTTTGCCAATCATTTTTTCTCCCCTTCCAGATGTCTTTTCAATAGTTTTCGCCTCTTAATACCGCAATCCCTTGTTATCTTTGCTTCTTCTTAAAAATTATCCTCCCTAAATCGTATTAGACATACCAAATATATATCATCCGATGACCAAATCACAAAACTGCTTAAAGAGCATCATTGCCAACCCGGTAAAAATTCCGACTGCTGCTAGGTAACTACCATTTATACTATTTTAGCTACCTTACCATTGCCAAACGCTAATAATATCATTGACCCTGCCATACCGACAATGCCAACAGCAAATATGGCAATAGCTCCATATCCCTTTGCATAGTGTACCAGTTGATTATCGTTCTTCCATTCTAGTTTATCGAAAGTACAAAAAAAATAAATACCAGCCTGATAGTTTTAACACATGGTTACGTAAATTCGCCATAAAACACACTATGCCACATAGTTTTAGGCATATGACCGCAACTTATTTAATCACTGGTGGTGTCGACCTACGAACTGTTGCAGGTAAATTAGGTCATGCCAATTCAACCACTACCCAATTAATCTATAGTCATCTTGTAAAATCTGCTGAAATAAAACGGCTGATATGATGGAAACATTTATTCAAACTAGCACCGAAAAGGCACTGGTGTTAGTATAATACTGTAGACACGAAAACCCGAACGCTATAAAATTATAAGC
>JAPUES010000093.1:0-12105 GCA_027492445.1 Sporomusaceae bacterium
CATTTGACCAGAGCGGTCAATGTTACTAAAAAATAAGGATATAATTATTATAAAGAGATATACTCATAGCGTGAGTATATCTCTTTTTGTCCGCTAAATAGAATTAGTAGTTGCCAATCCTGCTCTCTGGGAGTAAGATTAATGGATAAAAATGTAGTAAGGTAGACAGGGGGAACCGGAAATGTCTGACCAATCCGTATGGGCGGAAATTAATCTCGAGGCAATTGAACACAATGTACGAGAAATAAGAAAAATCACAGCAAATAGTACTCAGATTTGCGCCGTTGTAAAGGCAGATGCTTATGGACATGGGGCAGTAGCGGTAGCAACAGCAGCCCTGCAGGCAGGAGCGGATCGACTAGCAGTTGCTAATATAAGTGAGGCCTTACAGTTAAGACAAGCAGGATTTACCACTCCCATATTGGTTCTTGGCTATACGCCAGAGAGTCATGCTAGAGAGGTTGTAGATTATAATATTACCCAGACTGTATTTTCAATCGTTTCTGCCCAGGCCTTGTCACAAGCGGCAGTGGCTGCTGGTAAAGTAAGCAATGTACATATAAAAATTGATACAGGCATGGGTAGAATTGGTATTTCTCCAGAGGAGGCGGGGACATTTGCATCTACAGTAGCCAACTTGCCAGGGCTTACAATAGAAGGAGTATTTTCTCATTTTGCCGTGTCTGATAGTCGTGATAAAGCCTTTACCTATGAGCAATATAATCAATTTACCCAAGCATTACAGGGGATTCAGGAAGCGGGTATTTCAGTGCCTATTCGTCATATTGCCAATAGTGCTGCTATTTTAGATTTGCCCCATATGCATTTAGATATGGTGAGAGCTGGTATTATTCTCTATGGCTTATGGCCTTCCAATGAAGTGGAAAAAAAGATTGCGCTAAAGCCAGTTATGAAGCTAAAGACGCAAGTGGCCTTTGTAAAAAAAATGCCAGCGAAGGTATCCATAAGTTATGGTCGTACTTATTTCACGACTAAGCCTAGTCAGATTGCCACCTTGCCGGTGGGTTACGCTGATGGCTGGTCCCGCCTGCTCGCGGGTAAAGCCTCTGTTTTTCTGCGAGGACAATGGGCACCTTTGGTGGGGCGGGTATGCATGGATCAATGTATGATTGATGTAACGCATATTCTAGGAGTGGTACCTGGTGATGAAGTAGTATTGTTTGGCGAGGATGATTTGCCAGTGGAAGAAGTCGCTGAGTGGATGGGGACAATAAATTATGAAATTGTATGTATGGTCGGCAAGAGAGTGCCGAGAGTATACTTAGAAAAATGTTAATATTCTCATGAAAACCATGCTTCCATTTCTAAAGGAGCATGGTTTTTTGAGAAGTACCGATTCCGCCAGGACTTATTAGCAGGGAATTTAGAAAAGAAAGACGAATAATGATTTGTAATAGTGTGATATTCAGGAAGGGCTGATAATAGATGGCGAAACCAATGGTTGGGAGAATCGATAAGCGTATTGCTGGGTTCCTGAGCATTTTGATGATAGTAATTCTAGTTTTGGTAGGGCGTATTGGATGGATACAGTTTGTCGAAGGGAAAAATATGGCGACCAAAACAGCAATACAGCTACGAGAAAGTAAAGTGCTTCATTCCCCCAGAGGGACTATTTATGATAGGAATGGAAGAGAACTTGCGGTAAGTGGGATGACCAAATCCTTATATGCTGATCCTGCAGAAATTAAGGATGGGGACAAAGTAGCTGGGATATTAGCAACCATCTTAGGAATGCGCAGTGAAGATATAAAAGAAAAACTAGCTGGTGGTGGGCGATTTATATGGATTAAGCGCATGCTAGAACCAGCAGTCTTTCAGCAGATACAAGCGGCAATTAAAGAATACGACATAAAAGGACTAGGTTTTCTCGATGAAAGTAAACGCTATTACCCCAATGATACGTTAGCAGCCCAAGTGCTGGGTTTTGTAGGGACAGATGATATTGGACTCGATGGTATGGAACTTGCTCTTGATAAAATAATTAAAGGGACGTTATTGGAACAATTAGTTGATACTGACAGCCATGGTATTCCAATCTTTAAGTCCATCTTTACCTTCGCTCCCAAAAAACAAGGGAAAAATGTATATCTCACCTTAGATAGTGAAATTCAATTTATTGTAGAACAAAATTTAGGGAAAGCTATGCAAAGTACAGGAGCTAAATTTGGAACCGTGATTGTGATTAATCCTCGTACGGGTGAGGTACTAGCGATGGCCAATAGTCCTACTTACAATCCAAATGAGTTTTATAAATATGGTGACAGTGAGTGGAAAAATAGAGCGGTTGCTTATAATTATGAACCTGGTTCTACCTTTAAGAGTATTGTGGCTGCAGCAGCCTTGCAAGAAGGGAAGGTATATCCTGAAGAAATATTTATTGATACGGGACATGTAGAAGTATCGGGAAGGCGCATTCAAAATTGGAGTGGTGATAGTTATGGAAAGGTATCGTTTGTTGAGATTATAAAAAACTCTATTAATACAGGTTTTGTAGAGATTGGTATGAGGCTCGGAGGCTATAAACTGACGGAATATGCTAAGGCTTTTGGATTTGGGAAGGCAACGGGTATTGAATTGCCTGGTGAGGAAGAAGGGCTTCTTTTTGAGCCTAAAGCTATGGGAGATTCCGATATAGCTACCATGGCCATCGGTCAAAGTATTGCTGTTACACCAATCCAATTGGTTACAGCAGTAGGAGCGATAGCCAATGGTGGAGTCTTATTAAAGCCACATATTATTAAGGAATTCCGTAATGGTGATGGCTCTCTTGACTCAGAGGTGCCGGTACAACCAGTAAGGCAGGCTGTTAGTCCTGACACTGCAAGGCGTCTGGCAGATCTAATGGAAAAAGTAGTATCAGAGGGTGGCGGCAGAAAGGCAGAAGTAAAAGGCTATCGCTTTGCTGGTAAAACGGGAACCGCTGAAAAATTAAAAGATAGTGGTAGTGGTTATTTAGATGGACGTTATGTTGCTTCTTTTGTAGGGTTTGGTCCCGTGGAAGATCCTCAAGTAGCGATACTAGTTGTTTTAGATGATCCGAGTGGGATGTATTATGGTGGAGAAATTGCCGCACCGGTAGCTGGCGATATTTTATCCCAGATTATGAGGCATATGAATATTCGTCCCCAGATAACTGGGCAAGCTTCCTTGCCTAAGAACAAAGAACAACCTACGAATGTAGTGCAAGAAAGGAAGGTAAAGGTTGAAATCCCTGCTGGTAAAATACTCATACCTAGTGTAATAGGTATGAGTATGAGGCAAGCAGGAGAAACTTTGAATAATTTAGGGCTACCGATGGTGCCTGAGGGTACAGGAATTGCAATAAGGCAAAATATTGCACCCAATTCTATTGTAGAACCCAATACGGAAGTTATTGTATATTTTCAAGGGCAATAGGCCACGGAATAAATAAAGGGCGGCTATGGCCGCCCTTGGTTGCATCATTAAGACTGTTTGTTAGCATCAAATTGAGCAGTCAGCGTGCCAGTAGAGGTAGTGTTGCTAGCAGTACTAGCGCCGTTCATGCCAGATTCATATTGCTCAATCATTTTGCGGACCATGTGACCGCCTACGCGTCCACAATCAGCAGAGGTCATGGTTGACCAACCTTGAGAGCGTACTTTATCGGAAATTCCAAGCTCATTGGCGATTTCCAATTTCATACGGTCAAGAGCATTTTCAGCACCAGGATTCACAGGTTTTCTACTTCTGGCCATTATAATCACCTCCTTGTGTTGGTATGATCATAGTATCAACTGAATTTGATCGAGTTATGCTGTAATTTATTATGTAAATAGTTCCAAGGGGTTTGAAAAAAGATGGTAAGAAGATTTAAATTATTCACATGACAGGAATTACTATTTTGGTGACGAATAAGTAAAATAAAGTATTATAAAAGTAAAAGGCTCTTAAGACAAAAAAGAAGAAAATGGAGTGAAATACATGCATGAAATGGCCCTTGCTCAAGGAATACTGGAGATTGTGCTTAAAACAGCAGTGGAGCAGAGGGCAAGTAAAGTGACTAGTATTAAACTACTCATTGGACAGATGATACAAGTAGAATCAGAATGCCTTACCTTTGGCTTTGAGGCTTTAGCTATGGGGACTGTTGCCGAGGGGGCACAGGTTACTATCGAAATTACTCCTCTTATTGGACAATGCAATAGTTGTGGAGAGCAATTTGCAGTCGAAAAATATTGTTTTATATGTCCTCGTTGTAATTCGACTAGTATTGTAGTAGTATCAGGCCGAGAACTGGCTGTAGACTATCTGGAGGTTGAGTAAATGCAGATAAAAGTAATGACTAATATTTTAGATAGAAATGATCAAATTGCTGGTGAGATTCATGAACGATTGTCAGCAGCTAATATTTTTGTAGTCAATTTATTAGGATCGCCTGGTTGTGGAAAAACGTCACTGCTGGAAAAAACCATTGCAAGCCTAAAAGGTGAACTATCCATGGCTGTGATTGAAGGGGATTTGTTTACGGCCAAAGATGCTGAGCGTATTGAACAACATGGTATACCCGTAGTGCAGATCAATACAAGTGGCGGTTGCCACCTTGATGCAAATATGGTAAGCAGTGCTTTAGAGGCTCTAAATCTTGAAGAACTTGATTTAATTGTTATTGAAAATGTTGGGAATCTGGTATGCCCTGGGGAATTTAAGATTGGTGAAGATGTGAAGGTAACCATACTTAGCACTACAGAAGGAGAGGATAAACCTTTAAAATATCCAACAATCTTTAAACAAGCCAGTGCTGTCATTTTAAATAAAGTTGATTTGTTGCCCTACACTAATTTTAATATGCCATCAGCAATTCATGACATTACAAGTATTAATCCCCAAGCTGTAATCATAGAAATATCTTGCCAGACGAATGTAGGTTTGGAGCTATGGTGTGATTGGCTAAAAAAACAGGTTCAAATGAAGCAAGCAAGGAGTATATAGTGATGGCAACACTAGAGGAGCAAGAGGCAAAAATTGAGGTCCTGCGCATGCGTCTTCATAATTTAGTGCTAGCTAAGGCTGGGAATATGATTGATCCTGAGGTTGGTGAATTAAGCACTAAATTAGATAAATTAATTGTAAAATATCAAAAAACAAAAGAAAAGGCTACTAAATAATTAATTATAAATTACGGAGGTATTGCCATGAGTGACGAGCAAGATTGGGAACAGTTTAAACAAAAATTTAAAAATAAAGCAAATATTAACCTTAATGATTACAAACCTGCTCAAATGCAGCGACGAATCAGTAATTTGATGAGCCGTTATGGAGCTCGTACGTATGTAGAATTTTTTAATCTTTTGGACAGGGATGATCGGTTATATAAAGAGTTTATCGATTATATGACGATTAATGTGACGGAGTTTTTTCGCACGCCCGAGAAGTTTTCTGAACTGGAAAGCAAAGTGTTACCAGAGTTATTAACGAAAAGTCCCAAGCTCAATATTTGGAGTGCTGGCTGCTCTGTAGGAGCCGAGCCTTATTCTTTATCAATGATTTTAAAAGATTTGACGCCAAATACAAAACACCGTATTTTAGCAACAGATCTTGATGTGGAAATGCTGGCAAAAGCTAAAAGTGGTATTTATACCAATACAGAGTTTAAAAATATTTCTACAAGTCGAGCTTCAAAATACTTCAAACAAGAAAATGGGACTTATATCATTGATGAAGATGTGAAGTCTTGTATTGAATTTAAGAAACATAATTTACTCCTCGATAAGTTTGAGACCGGCTTTGATTTAATATTATGCCGTAATGTAGTAATTTATTTTACGGAGGAGGCTAAGGATGGTCTATATCGTCGTTTCTTAAGCGCTCTTAAACCAGGCGGTGTTATGTTTGTCGGTGGTACAGAAGCAATCTTAAACTTCCGTGAAATTGGTTTTGTGAGTTATATGCCCTTCTTCTATCGCAAACCATTTTAATCCTTGTGGTACATTAAAGGACTCCCCAGCTTGATAACCGCTGGAATAAATTTAATAATTTGAGTAAAAATATACGCTCCTTTGTTTTTTCTTCAATGGTTTGGCCAGCAGTAATGTCTACGGTTTTAACTACTTGTTGCTTTACGGAGAAAATAATTTCGCCAATTTTTTGCCCCTGATAAACAGGGGCTTTTATTTTTTCCGGTAAGTCAATGGTAACAACAATATGTTCAGAGTCAGCGGCACTTACTACTAGATTTGCTTGGCTGTCGACAAGAGCATCAACAGCATTAGACAGGCCCTTTTCCACAGGTATAGCCGCTAAGACATCGTTCTTATCAGCATACTTATATAATTCATAAGCGGAAAAGCCATATTGTAATAATTGTAAGGCATCATGCCAACGTGAATGATCATGAAGGACTACCGCAATCAGTTGTTGACTGCCGCGGGTGGCACTGGCTATTAGACATGGACCGGCTTGGCTGGTTGTACCTGTTTTAACACCATCCGCTTCTTCTAGTAACCATAATAATTTATTGGTGTTTTTCAAATGCTGGTCATGTTCCGTGCCCTTTTTGTCTAACCAATCAATATTGGTTTCTCTGGTATTTACAATTGTTGCAAAGATTGGATTGGTTAACGCATACCTGGTAATCCAGGCTAAATCAAAAGCCGTAGAATAATGTAAAGGTGCAGATAAACCATGAGGATTGGCAAAATGGCTATTAAAAGCTTGTAACCGCTGGGCTTTCTGGTTCATAAGGGCAACAAAATTTTCCACAGAACCAGCGAGGTGTTCGGCAATGGCTACCGCAGCATCATTGCCAGAACGTAATAAGAGACCAGTTACTAATTCTCGCAAAGATATAATTTGTCCAGCAGTTAAGTGCATGGATGAGCCAGGAGTGCTAGCAGCTTTGATGCTAATGGTAACATCGTCACTGAGATGTCCACTTTCAATAGCTAGGATTGCTGTTAACACTTTCGTGGTACTGGCTGGTGCGCTACGAGTAGTACTTTTTTTTTCATATAATATTTGACCTGTCGTAGCATCCATTAATATAGCTGACTCTGCATTGATGTTAGGCGGTGCGCTGCTGGCAATTTGCACAGGTGAGGAAAATATAAGAAAGAATATGGTGAGGCTTTTTAAATAAAATGATACAGACATGACAAACCTCCTCCGCAAAGATATTACAGTATATTGCTAGTTGTGTATAATCATGCGAGATGCTACACATATCTTTACTGTTTATGGCGTAATATCCACTAAGTAGGTAAAGGAGGTTATGATATGATTCATCGGTACTCTAAGTTTTTTGGTTTGGTATTTGCTGTCCTGTTTACTGTAGCTACGGTGACACAAGGAACAGCTGAGGAAAATAGTAAAGTAATAAAAAAAGTGCCAACAACTCATAAAGTAGTAGCACTCACCGTTGATGATGGACCTCATTGCAAAACCACACCTGAGCTATTGGCAGTGCTAAGAGAGAAAAATGTAAAATTGACATTGTTTATTTTGGGAAAAAATGCCGTTCTTCATCCAGAAATATTGGCTCAAGCTGTAGCTGATGGTCATGAAATTGGGACTCATGCCTATAGTCATACTTTTTTGTCTAAAGTGAGCCAGGCGGAGGTTAAAGAGGAACTAGATGCAGCAGAAAAAATAATTACTTCTGTAGCACCTAAACCACTGCTGTTTCGTCCGCCAGGCGGGGCATATAATGATGCGGTGCTAGAGGAAACATGCAAACACGGCTATACTACGATTCTGTGGTCGGTAGATCCGGGGGATTGGCGAGGCCCTAGCGTGGAAAGTGTCGTAAATAATGTAATGAATAATGTAGAACCTGGCAGTATAGTAATACTGCATGATGGTCAATATCCATTACCAACACCGAAGGCTATCGGTATTATTATTGATAAACTGCAGGGGCAGGGGTATAAAATTGTAACCGTGAGTGAATTGCTGCAGTATTATGAAGTGCGACCATAATTACCTTACTCATAAGGTTCTAGATGTTGCCAGTGGGATTGAATGAGCTGATCATACCGCATAATGGTGGCCGTACGTTCGTTGCGTAAGGCCTGGATTGCACTTAAAATAGATTGGTCAAAAGCATAGACTTTTTCCTTGGCGACAACTACAGGCTTAGAATATTCTTGTAATTTTGTGGCGACTCTAATGTTGACTTTGCTTTCTTTAATAATGACTGCTGGCTCTAATATATCAGAACCATCATAACGATAAATAAGACAATTGGGCTTTAAGCGGTCAATGATATTTTTATTTTCCCCATCGAGATAGATTGGAGTATTGCAGCTAGGACAATAATCTAAATCTAAAGTCATCCAAGTATGACAAGTAGCGCAAATAATTCCGTCCATGTATTACACCTCCTAAGGGTAGTGTGTCCCATCCTTGGTATAAATATTATTGCTAATTTACAGTTAGTAAACCACAGGGTATACTAATTAAATAAGTAAGTTTCGGAATAGGAGGACAAAAAAAGTTCTGAGATAAAATCTCAGAACTCTTTTTACGGAATCGGAAAGTATAACACTTTCCGATTCCAAGTAAGGGCAACTAAGGCTTCTGCCTGCGTCCGAGGACTTGGCATAAGCCAAGTTTTCTTTACAGAATTTTAATAATAGTCGCCACTATCGCGATAGGTTTTCACAATATCCATAAGATTATTGCTTTTGGGCTGGCTGTTTAGGAGTTCTAAAAGTTGCTGGGAACTTTCAAAGCCCACGCTCCAGGCAAAAGCGCCATCGGCAGTATAAGTGGCAAAAATAATTTCTTGCTCTAAATCCATTGGCATTGCTCCATCAACATCGGTAATGAGAGCATAGCTTTCATTTTCAATAGGTTCATAAATAAGTGCCATGGAATTGTCTTCTGTTTCTGTTTCATAAAAATCAAAGGGTTCATAAGCTTCTAACAGGGTATTTTCATTCATGTAGCATCATCCTTTATTAATAGTATTATCAAAAAGCAACAATATTATCTGCTCTTTATATTAAAACAGGGACAGTTATTTGACAAGGGGAATTTCTCAGAAGATGAAAAGAATAGATTAATTATTCAATAATAAGGAAAATAAGAGGATATAGCATGAAAATCTTAGTGGATGCGGATGCCTGTCCGAAAAAAGTACTGCAGATATGTAAAAAATTAGGCGAAAAATATGCAGTAAAGGTCTATACAATTGCAAGCTTTAATCATAATATTATCTCAGATCACCATATTGTAGTGGGTGATGCAGATCAGGAAACGGATATTAAGGTTTTAAATTTGACGGAGGCGAGAGATATCGTTATCACCCAGGACTGGGGGCTAGCGGCTATGGTTCTAGGGAAAAAGGCCCGTTGTATCAGTCCGACGGGCCGAGAATTTTCCAATGAAAATATTGATTTTTTGTTGGAAGAACGAGATATAAAAGCCAAACTGCGTCGTAGCGGTGGCAGAACGAAAGGGCCCACGAAACGAACCATACAGGAAGATGCTTATTTTTATGAATCCTTGGAAGGACTTTTAGGACAGGGAATAAAAGCAACATAACCATTACTCAAATTGTCTCCTACGAGAAAATCCCAGGGGTAGAGTTTGCAAGTATCAGTGCGTTTTGGATCATAGACCATAACTTGATGATTGCCGGTTATATAGGCATATAAGATAAAGTGTTCCTTTGTGCTAAACTCGCCAGGCCCGTGAGCGCCAATGCAAGGAATGCCAGCTAATAAGGCTAGAAGAACGGTTGTGCAATCCGTTGTTTGCTGAATGGGAATGCCAAAGTGCTGGCCAGCAGCGGCAAAGAAATCCAAACTAGTTCCCTTTGGGGTGGGGTAAAAACCATTAATGATAGAAAAATCTGCAGCTTGTGGCGGTTTGATATTGATTCCATAATAGTTTGCAATCATTGTAAAACAGGTAGGACCACAGCCTGATGCAGCAATTGTACTATAGGCATAGGGGTAATCGCCCCACTTATCATCCCACTGTTTAAGTAGTACTACCTGGTTTGGCATAGATATCAACCCTCCATAACATAATTCCTTTCGAATTATTATATGCAGCTCAATAATAAAAGGGTGCATAGCTACAGTTACTTAAATCGAGGTGAAGAGAATGTTAACGAGTTATCAAACAGTTGCAGGCTATGGGCAAGCAGAAATAGAAATTAATAAATCCCGTTTTATTGCGTATGTAAAACGAGTGGAAACAGAAGAAAAGGCAGTGACCTTCATTGCCGAAATCAAGAAAAAACATTGGAATGCTACCCATAATTGCTCCGCGTATATCATCGGAGAGAATGATCAGCATCAAAAAGCCGATGATGATGGCGAACCATCGGGTACGGCGGGTAAACCTATTTTAGAAATCATCAAAAAAATGGGGCTCAAAGATACTGTAATTGTAGTGACACGCTATTTTGGCGGCATTAAGCTAGGGGCAGGTGGCCTCATTAGGGCTTATGGAAAGAGTGCTAGTACAGGCATAAAAGAAGTAGGTATTATGGAGAGGCAAGGGCATACTCGTATGGGAGTGCAGATTGACTATACCTTACTTGGGATGTTGGAAAACCAACTGCGAATGCAGGACTATATAATCGCCGATAAAGAGTTTACAGATAAAATAAACTTAATTGTTCTAGAGAAGATGGGGCATGAAGAAGAACTAAAACAAAAGATAACGGATTGGACCGCTGGCAATGTCTTATTTAGTATTGCTGGTGAAGAATACGTAGATACACTGCTGCCCTTTGAGGAGTAGCAATTGAGACCTTAGCAGGGTCTCTTTTCTTTATGGAATCAGAAAGGATAACACCTTCCATTCCAAGTAAGGGCAACTAAGGCTTTGCTGAGGCCAAGTTTTCTATGTTAGAGAGCATGAAATAGGATTCCCTTGCGTAATAATAGGTAAAAGACAATTGGTGTCATAGAAAAGCAAGGAATGGGTGAATAGATAAGGTGGTCATTGGTTACTATGATATAGGTGCGTTGAAATGCTTTAATAATTGGATAGAAAATAGGAGGTAAATGAGGAGGAGGGAATTTTGGCTAAAACCTTAATTGAATTAAGAAATATTACTACCGGCTATGAAATGCGGCAAAATGCCAATTGTGCTGGGTTGCAAGATGTTAATTTAAGGATACAAGAGGGAGAATTTATAGCTATATTAGGCCCTTCTGGTTCAGGTAAGTCAAAGTTATTAAAGATGATTGCAGGTTTAGGCCACCCTGTAGAGGATACTAGTAGTTATTCGAAGCAGAATTTTCGCGGTATGAATCCTAACGTTAGTATGATGCTCCCAACCTCCCCTTTATTCCCCTGGCTTACTGTATTTGAAAATATAAAGGTAGGCTTACTAAATAAAAAAATTAATAAAAAAGATAAAATAATAAAAACCATGCAGGTTATTGAAATACTAGGCTTAAGCAGTATTGAGAGTGCTTATCCAAGGGATCTTTCCAATGAAATGAGGCAACGGGTGGGAATCGGACGTGCTCTGATAAGTGAGCCTGATGTGCTGCTGCTCGATGAACCTTTTTCATCACTCGATGTCAGTATGGCAGAAATTTTACGCAGGGATATTCTTACACTGTGGCTAGGGAGGAAGATGAATAGTAAAGCCCTTGTCATAACTACTACGAATACTGAAGAAGCAATATATCTTTCTGATAGAATTTTAATTGTAACATGTAATCCAGGCGAGGCTCTAAAAGAAATTAAGATTAATCTTCCTCATTGGCGGGATAGAAAAGGAGCAGCATTTATGTCGATAATGAATCAGGTAGATTCTGTACTCAAGAAAACAGCAACCCTTGAGACCATGAATCTAATGGATACTATGCATCTGACCAAGCTGCCAGCTACTTCTATAGAAATGTTAACTAATTTTTTAGCAATGCAAGAAGAAAGTAAGGGAAATATAAATATTTATTCCTTAGCTGAGGGATCTGCAGTGGATTCTAGGGAATCTTTTCCTCTTATTGATATGGCAGTATTACTTGGATTTAGTCAAATCCAAGACGGGCAAATTTCAATAACTAAGGCTGGTAGAAAGTTCATTACGGCAACAGCTTTTGAAGGTAAAGAAGTTTTTGCTGAACAGCTTCTACGCTATATTCCAATGATTAA
>JAPUES010000093.1:12205-20017 GCA_027492445.1 Sporomusaceae bacterium
TTAGGGTAGATGGGCGAACACTGAATAACGCAGAAAAATGTAAAAAACCACGAGGGAGTTTTAACTATGACAACGAATACCATGATATCTTCAAATTTCATTCAAAATATTATTAATGAAGATTTGAAAAATAATAAAAATAATAACCGGGTACACACTCGTTTTCCTCCTGAACCTAATGGTTACCTCCATATTGGACATGCCAAATCCATTTGTCTTAACTTTGGACTTGCCAATGAATATAAAGGACTCTGTAACCTCCGTTTTGATGATACCAATCCTAGTCGTGAAGAAGTTGAGTATGTAGATTCCATTCAAGAAGATGTGAAGTGGCTAGGATTTGATTGGGCTGAGCGTATGTTTTATGCTTCAGACTACTTTGATCAACTATTTGACTTTGCCATTGCGCTAATAAAAACGGGTAAGGCTTACGTTTGTGATCTAACAGCTACTGAAATGCGAGAATATCGGGGCAGCCTCACAGAACCAGGTACAGATAGCCCTTATCGCAATCGTTCTGTGGCAGAAAACTTAGAACTCTTTGAAGGCATGAAAGCCGGAAAATTTGCCGATGGTTCACGGGTATTGCGCGCTAAAATTGATATGTCTTCACCGAATGTTAATCTTCGCGATCCAATTTTATACCGCATTATGCGTGCGGAGCATCATCGTACAGGGGACAAGTGGTGTATTTACCCTATGTACGATTATGCCCATCCTATTTCAGATGCTTTAGAAGGTATTACCCACTCCATTTGTACCTTAGAGTTTGAAGATCACCGTCCTCTTTATGATTGGTTGATTCATGCTCTTGAAATGGAAAATCGGCCACAGCAAATTGAATTTGCTCGCTTAAATGTAACCAATATGGTAATGAGCAAACGCAAATTGCGAGCCCTTGTGGAAGAAGGTCTAGTGGATGGTTGGGATGATCCAAGAATGCCTACCATTTCTGGACTAAGGCGTCGTGGCTATACCCCAGAAGCCATTCGGGATTTTTGTGAACGGATTGGAATTGCAAAAAGTAATAGCATTGTTGATATTGCCATGCTTGAACATTGTATACGAGAAGACCTAAACGCCAAGGCTCTGCGGGCTATGGCGGTACTACGCCCTCTAAAAGTAGTCATTGAAAACTATCCTGAAGGGCAAGTAGAAGAACTAGAAACGGAGAACAACCCAGAGCAGCCTGAAACAGGGATGCGTACCATTCCTTTTTCACGGGAATTATATATTGAACAAGAAGATTTTATGGAAAATCCGTCGAAAAAATTCTTCCGTTTAGCACCAGGACAAGAAGTACGTCTAAAAAGTGCTTATTTTATTAAATGTGAACAAGTTATCAAAAACGAAGAAACAGGGGAAATCATTGAGCTACGCTGTACCTATGATCCAGACACGAAAAGCGGCAGTGGCACTTCTACCCGTAAAGTCAAAGGCACCTTACATTGGGTTTCTGCTGCTCGCGCTGTAAAGGCAGAAGTGCGGTTATATGATTATCTGCTATTGCCAGAGACAGAAGAAGAAGATCAACAAGAGGAAAAGGATTTTAAAGAGGATATCAATCCAAATTCCATGGAAAGATTAACTTCTTGTATGGTGGAACCAAGTTTGTTAGAGGCTACTGTTGACCAAAGGTATCAGTTCTTGCGTCAGGGTTATTTTTGCCTTGATGTTAAGGATGCAACCAAGGAACTGCCAGTCTTTAATCGCGTAGTCGGCCTGCGGGATTCTTGGGCGAAAAGCCAAAAAGCATAATAAATAAACGTTAAAACACCTCCAGTGATTGTGAGTAATCATTGGAGGTGTTTGATTTGCGTTTATTTATCCTTTGGTCGTAGGGGTTTTAGCTCTATTTTATTTCTTTTAAAGTAGTCCTTTAAAGCTTTATTGATAATGAGCGCCTTTTTCTTTTTGGTTCCTTGGGTCAGGTCCTCGATGGTTTGGTAAATGTCATTTTCAAGCCAAAAACTATCTTTCGTGTGGATTTCTTTAAATTTTGGTTCGCGAATGTCAGTGGGAGGTTCTTGTATTTCAGGAAGAATAGCTACATCTGCTAGGGGTTTGCTAACGGTTTTAGTCCCTTTCTTTTCTTTTTTTGCAGGAACGGGGCTATCAGAAATAGGAGTAATTACTTCTTGAGAATCCACGGGCTGAAGTTCTACTTTCTCGGCAAGGGGTGCTTTTTTTATTCTTGGCACGTTACATCAACCTCCTACTATAACTGTTATTAAATAAGAGCTACTTTACAAATAAATTAACTAAAAAATTCCTTTTACTCTTCCATTATAGCAAGGGGAAATAAAAACGCAACATATTAAAAAGAGTTTTAGTAATCTTTATCATTTTTTCCTCAAAAATATAAAAGCCTTCGCAGAATCTGCGAAGACTTGTGATTTATTGGTGACACGCCGGGGAATCGAACCCCGAACCTACTGATTAAGAGCTAGCTGCGCTCGTGGGTTCTAATGGTTAGGGCGGCAGGACTCGAACCTGCGAATACGGGAGTCAGAGTCCCGTGCCTTACCAACTTGGCGACGCCCCAGTGAAAATAATAACTTATTTACATAACAATTATATACTTACTTAAATAAAATTGCAAATAAAAAGCCACTTTATATAGATAAACTCTAAGGATGACTATGAATAAAAAGTCATATAATTTAGAATTTAACAAAAAGTATTCACTATTTACTGTGATTTTATGGTATGATTTATTTATATATGTTTTTAAAGAAGAATCTGACGAAATATGATAAATGGGAAAATGGGAGGATTAGATAATGTTTGGAATTAAGAAGAAAAGTAGTCAACCTACGGATGGTATCTATTCAGCAAACAAAACTGTAGCAAAAGCGTTCCTTAAACTTGATAATCAGTCAGTAGGTTATTTAAATGAAATTCACCCACTCATTAATACTCATCTAGATACGATTACGAATGAGTTTTACGCTCGCCTCACCCAAGTTCCTGAAGTGGATCAATTTATTCGCCAGCATTCTTCTGTTGATAGATTAAAACAAACCCTACGCAACTTTTTGAAAAACATGTGTATGCCGACAATTGACCAACAATATTTAGCAGATAAAAGACATATTGGTGAAGTCCACAATCGGATTAAACTTCCAGCCGAATGGTTTATTTTAGCGGTTGGTGCTTTGAAAGATACAATAGTACCTTATATTACCGAGGCCTATGGAACGGATGTACCCCATATGACAAAAACACTTCAAGCATTCAATCAAGTCATGCAATTAATAGAGTCTGAGGTGAATCAATCCTTTATTGATTCCTATGCCAAAGAATTAGATAAAAAAGCAGAACTAGAAACTTTAATGGCGGAGCAATCAGCCTTGGTAGCAAAAGTCCAAGATGCCAGTCAGATGTTAGCTGCTACTGCAGAAGAGACCTCTGCTTCCGCATCACAAATGGCTCAATCGGCGAAAAATATTGAAGATGCGTCAACTCTTGCCAAGGGGGAAGCCAATTTAGCAAGGATGACAGCGATGGAAGGGGAAAAATCTACCCAAAATACCTTGCATCAGGTGGCTGCCATGATAGATGCCAATCGGGAAGCCCAATCTAAAGTTAATTCTCTAGAAACTACCTCAGGTTCCGTAGTACATATTGTGCAAACTATTAACGAAATTGCCAATCAGACCAACCTATTGGCCTTGAATGCAGCTATTGAAGCCGCAAGGGCTGGCGAGGCAGGTCGTGGCTTTGCCGTAGTAGCAGATGAAGTTCGAAAACTTGCGGAACAAAGCCGTATGGCAACGGATGAGATTTCCCAACTGATTGGTGCAAATACTACTTCTACAAAAGAAGTGGTAAGTAGTATGACAGAACAAGCTGCTGTAATGAGTACTGTAAGTCATGCAGTGGAAGAAACTTCCTCCCAAATGAAACAAATTGTGAAAGCAATAACGGGTAATTTTGAACAGGTAGAAAATATTGCAGTGGCAGTTACTAGCTTAGCGAGTACTTCGCAAGAAATTGAAAAGGCATCGGATGAAGTGGCTCATGCTGCTACGGATTTATCGGCCATGGTAGTTCGATAAAAACCTTGTTAGCATGAATAATAACACTCTTTTTAGGCAAAATACTAAAAGGAGGTGTTATATAATGACATTATCATTAACACAAAAAGAAACTTCATTGCTAAAGGATCAGCAGAACCATGAAAAAATTTGCATACAAAAATACCAGACTTATGCAAATCAAGCCCAAGATGGGCAGTTAAAGCAATTACTTACTTCTTATGCCCAGCAGGAGCAAAAACACCTAGAGACTCTTGGTCAGATTCTAAATGGACAAGTACCGTCGATGACCTCCCAAAGTAGTCAGGCCAATCAACAAAATAATGTGCAAAATTCTACAACCTTTTCGCAAAATGCAAATCCCAGCCAAAGTGATGCGGCTCTTTGTAATGACATGTTAATGACAGAAAAATTCGTATCCGGTGCCTATGATACGGCAATTTTCGAATTTGCGGATACGAATGTACGACAAGTTTTGAATCATATACAAAAGGAAGAACAAGAACATGGGAATGGCATCTTCCAGTATATGCAAAGTAAAGGGATGTATAATCCCCAGTAGCTTAGAAACCCGAAAAGGCAATAATCACTGTATGGTCTAACTAGACAGTGGTTATTGCTTTTTTTATTGAAAATATAGTTAATATAATATTTAGACTAGTAATTACATGAAATATATAGTAAAATTTTGTAACAATATTTAAGGGATAGCTAACTTGCTAAAGCAGGATATCATTATCATAGGTAAAGACTTTTTTACTATGGAAAGGAAGATAGTATGCAAGAACAACTTTTAGAAATAGTAGATATCTCCAGGGTAGAAGAGTTGCTGAAATCTCTTTATGATGTAACGGGCATTCCTTTAGCAATACTCGATAAAGACTTAAAGGTTTTAAGAACAATTGGTCGTCAAGATATCTGCCCGACGTTACACCGCATACAACTTGAAATAGTAGAAAAATGCAAGGTAAATGATAATGATAGTGAGAATAATATACAAGGAAATTCTTCTAATCCTCATAGATTCAAGAATGGGATGTTAGATTTTGTTTATCCAATTACTATTGGAGGGATTCAAGAAGCGGCATTAGTTATAGGACCGTTTTTTACCAAGGTACCTCAAGAAGACTTCTTGCAAAAACAAGCGCAAGAAGATGGTTTTGATGAGAAAGAATATATTGTAGCTTTAAAAAAGCTACCTATTATAGCTGAAGATAGCTTAGAATCTATTAAAAAATTTTTTGCAATATTAGCAAATTTTATTGGGGATATGGGGCAGGGAAATCTTAATCAATTAAAGAAGGTTTCTTTTTTGCAAAATATAATTAATGCCATTCCTAGTCCTATGTTTTATAAGGATGTAAGAGGGGTATATCAGGGCTGTAACAACGCCTTTGCAGAGTTTATGGGTATGCCGCGGGAGAAGATTATTGGCTCTAGCGTATATGATCTTTCGCCCTCAGAGTTAGCAAACAAATACAAGGAAATGGATGAGCAATTATTTGATAATAAAGAGATACAAAGCTATGAACATCAGGCTGTAAATGGGCAAGGCGAACTGCGAGAATTTATATTTAATAAAGCTCCTTATTTTGAATTAAATGAACAGGTCGCTGGATTAGTCGGAGTAATGACGGATATTACGCGGAAAAAAGAGCTAGAAATAGCACTGAAGAATAGTGAAACCAAATATCGTGATTTGCTCAATAATCTTTGTGATGGCTTTGCTTATTTTCAAAGTATCACCGATGAAGTAGGTAACATTATTGATTACCATATCCTTGAAGTGAATAAAGCTTGTGAAAAGTTACTTGGATTAACGAGAGATCAACTTGTGGGCAAAACCATTAACGAAACTATTTTTAGGCAAGATAATGTAGAGATTAATTGGATTCGAACCTTCCAAGAGTTATCGGATAATCAGAACGCCAATACGCTAGAGTTTTATTCAAAATTATTAAATAAGTGGATATTAATTGCGGCCTATAGTTCAGAGCCAGGCTATTGCGCCATTGTATTGTCGGATATTACAGAGCAAAAAAGAAGTATCGAACGTGCCGAGCATTATGCCTATCATGATCCCCTCACCGGACTTCCCAATCGTCGTCTCTTTGATGATCGCTTAGCAGTAGCCATTGCACAAGGAAAGCGAGAAAATAAAACAATAGGAATTGCATTTTTAGATTTAGATAAATTTAAAGAGGTAAATGATACCTTAGGCCATGAAGCAGGGGATATTTTATTACAGGAAGTTGCCTGCCGTTTGACTTCTTGTATTCGAGAAGGTGATACGGCGTCACGCATTGGTGGTGACGAATTTGTACTCATTTTACCTGATCTTGAGGGGGATGATATTGAAATCATAATCAATCGTATTTTAGAGAAGTGCCGACAACCATTTAAAATTAAACAATACGATGTAACGATTACGGTGAGTATCGGGGTAAGCTTTTTCCCTAGGGACGGACAGGATGTAACGAGTTTAGTAAGAAATGCGGATATTGCCATGTATCTGTGTAAAGAGCAAGGTCGTGATGGAGCTTGTTATGCTACCAAAGAAGTGACCTTACATCCGAAATAATCTTCAAAACCAGGAGAGGCTGCTAGTAATAAAGTAGCTCTCCTGGTTTATTATCTTGTTGGGGGATAGTATGGCTAGGGGTAGGATTTTAAAGGGTTAGGGGCGAATGGTATTAACTAAAGAAAAGTAACAGTAGGAGGTGGCCGCGGAGTGAAACTGCGCCTTATTATCGGACGAGCTGGCTCGGGTAAGACTCATCATTGTTTAGAAGAGATGGGGAAAGAATTAACATTGTCGCCAGAAGGAAATTCCTTAGTGATGATTTTACCAGAGCATGCCACCTTTCGCGTGGAACACCAGTTAGCCTCTCTGCCTGGTATTGAGGGGTTTACGAGGGCCTATGTATTTGGCTTTCGTCGTTTAGCCCATCGCATCTTAATGGAAACAGGGGGAGGGGTTCGCCCTCATATTACAGAGCTTGGTAAGAAAATTATTCTAAGCCAATTGCTGCACGAGCATCAGCAAGAATTAAAAATATTTCATCGCGCCGCTGTTCAGCGAAGTTTTACGGATATTTTAGTAGGGCTTATTCAAGAATTTAAAGCCTATGGTATATCCCCAGATCAGCTGTCCGAAAGGAAGGAAGAGTTTTGTGATTTACCGATTGGGGAAAAACTTCATGATTTAGCTCTTCTTTATCAGGGATTCGAAAAATTTTTACAGGGTAGGTATACAGACCCTGAGGATTATTTAACGCTACTAGCAGAAAGGATAGCTGAGTCTGCTATTTTGCGCCAGGCTGAGGTCTGGATTGATGGCTTTACTTGGTTTAATCCTCAGGAGGCAAGAGTAGTAAAAAGCTTATTAGAGACAGGTAAGCGCGTAACAATCACCCTTTGTTTAGATGGGAATAGTGAACAGCAGCATGAAACGGCCCTATTTCATCGGCAGTGGGATACAAGGCGCAAATTATTAGATATGGCGAGAAATATGGGAGCTGAAGTAGAAGAAATTATTTTACCAGAGGCCTTGCGATTTACAGCGCCCCTCCTACAGTATCTTGAAAAACAATTCTTTTTATCCCCAACAATTCCTTGGCAGGGGGCTGTGGCAGGCTTAAGAGTGGTGGAAGCTGCTAACCGCCGGGTAGAAGTAGAGGGAATTGCAAGAGATATGGTACGGCTATGCAGAGAAGAAGGTTATCGCTGGCGGGATATGGGGATTTTACTAAGAGATACAGAAAGTTATGCT
>JAPUES010000094.1 GCA_027492445.1 Sporomusaceae bacterium
AGAAAAAGTAGTAGACTTACCACCTCTTCCCATAAGACCTCCCGTACTTTGTGCAGGCTGTCCTCATAGAGCTTCCTTTTATAGTGTAAAAGTGGCCATGAAAAGAGCAAAACAAGAAGCCATTTTTACAGGAGATATTGGCTGTTATACATTAGGAAATGCCAAACCTCTTGATATGGTAGATACTTGTCTATGTATGGGAGCGGGTATCACCATTGCCCAAGGTTTAGAACGAGCACAACAGCAGGCCAAAAAGATTGCCTTTATTGGCGATTCTACTTTTTTCCACACAGGGATTTCGGGAATTATTAATGCTGTATACAATGAAACGGATATCACGGTAATTATTTTGGACAACAGTACAACAGCTATGACCGGTCATCAGCCCCATCCCGGAACAGGAAAAACCATGATGGGCAATATAGCTGGAAAAATAAGCATTGCAAATGTGCTTAGAGGGTGCGGTGTTGGTTTTGTCAAAAAAGCCAATCCTTTAGACTTTGAAGCAGCAATAGCAGTAGTCACAGAGGCGACAGAGTATAAGGGTGTCTCCGTTGTTATTTTTGAAGCACCCTGTATTGCAATTATAAAACCGAATAAAATCCAACGAGTGAAAGAAAACTGTATTGGTTGTAAAAAGTGTATTAAAGAAATTGGCTGCCCAGCCATGAGCGGTAAGGGAAATAAAGTGGAAATTCATCCTGACCTATGCTATGGCTGTCAGCTTTGTACAAATACCTGCCCGGTAAAAGCAGTTGGAGGTAACGAACAATGAAAAAGGATTGTTTATTAGCAGGTGTTGGCGGTCAAGGTACTGTTCTGGCATCTAAGATTATTGCCCAAACAGCCATCAGTAAGGGGATTTTTGTCAGAACATCAGAAACCATTGGCATGGCCCAGCGGGGGGGATGTGTTGTCAGTCATGTACGGATGGATGCCAAAAACTCCTCGCCCTCTATTCCCGTGGGAATGGCAGACATCATCATCGGTTTTGAACCAGCAGAAGCTCTTCGAAATTTTGAATTTCTAAAACCAGCAGGTGGACTGTTGGTGAATATCAATCCGATCATACCCGTTAGTGCATCATTAGAAGGATCTAGTTATAAAGTGGATGAGATTCTTCAGTATCTAAAAACAAGGGGAAATAAGGTAGTATTTATTGATGGACAAAAACTTTGTAAGATAGCCGGGTCAGCAAAGGTACTTAATGTAGTCATGCTGGGTGTAGCCATAAAAGAAGAATTACTGCCCTTTTCCAAAGGGGATGTCTTACATACCATTACCGAAAACTTGCCGCAAAAATTTATAGAACTGAATCGCAAAGCTCTGGAAGTTGGCTATGATTTTCAGCAATACTTATAACAATAGGAGGAACGAGTATGACAGCAGAACAATTTTTAGAAATGAAAGCCTTGCTAAAAAAAGTGGCAAGGGAAAGTATGTTGTACCAAAATAAATTTAAAGAAGAAAACTTTGACATTGAGGATATTCAATCACCAGCAGATATAGCAAAAATACCCTTTACAACCAAAGCTGATTTAAGAGGCGCTTATCCTTTGAATCTGCAAGCCGTGCCCGATGAAGAAATCGTGAGAATTCATTCTTCTTCCGGGACAACGGGAACACCTGTCATTATTCCCTATACTGCTCAAGATTTAGAGGACTGGGCAGAAATGATGAAAAGGTGTATGGAAGTTGCTGGAGTAACAAAGACGGACCGGGTTCAAATTACCCCAGGATATGGACTCTGGACAGCTGGTATTGGTTTTCAAGCCGGCATCGAAAAGCTTGGCGCTATGGCCGTTCCCATGGGGCCAGGCAATACAGAGCGGCAGCTGCAAATGATGATGGACTTAAAGACGACGGCCATTGTTGCCACCTCGTCCTATGCCTTGTTACTGGCCGAGGAAATTCACAAGAGAGAGCTAAAGGGTAACATTCACCTTAAAAAAGCCATTCTTGGTTCAGAGCGTTGGGGAGATAAAATGCGTGATCGCATTAAAACAGAGCTAGGCGTTGACCTATATGATATTTATGGATTGACGGAGATTTATGGACCTGGCATTTCTATGAGCTGCGAATGTAATAATGGACTCCACTATTGGGATGATTATTTTTACTTTGAAATCATTGATTCTCACACCGGAGAAAATGTAAAAGAAGGGGAATTTGGAGAGTTAGTCATTACCACCTTAAGAAAAGAAGGGGCCCCTTTAATTCGCTATCGCACGCGGGATATTACTCGCTTAATTCCAGGAGAATGTTCCTGTGGTTTAGCTTACCCAAGGCATGCTCCGATTATGGGACGAACGGATGATATGATTAAAATTAAAGGCGTCAATATATATCCAGGACAAATTGAAGATGTCCTAAAAACTATTGCCGGAACAAGTAGTGAATATCAAATTGTCCTTGATCGAGAAGATGGAAAAGATACCATGCTGTTACGATTTGAAACACACAAGGATTATGACGGAGTAGCCCTAGAAGTGGCAGTAAAAAAACACTTTAAAACCAAGATTGGTA
>JAPUES010000095.1 GCA_027492445.1 Sporomusaceae bacterium
CAACACGTTTTCGTCTCATTTGTTGCCAACCTTGTTGCCAGCAGCTTGCCAAACATTATAAGCTCAACAAGCAGCAAACATATTATTTGCTAATGATATACTGCCGGTTTCGTCCATTTCCTACTGGCTTCAACATGCCTTTATCAAGCAACTGTTTAAGAATATGGTTAGCCCTACTTCTTGAAACCCCTAGTTTTTCTTCTACATCAATGCGTTGCAGTTTTCCCTTTTCACCGGCAAAAGCCAGCACAGCTTGTTCCGATTTTGTTGTCTCTGGCAAGTACGCCAGGTCTTGATTACGATTTGGCAAAGTAATCTTAAACGCATTATCCGCAGACTCAATTTTCGGCTGACAGGAGCAACCCTCATAGCTTTCAATAATTTTAGGAATACCTGTTCCATATGCTTCAATAAGCTGCAACCTATAAAATACAGCAGCCAGTTTTTCATTACGGCATTGAGATATCCCCAGCATAATATCCTTTAATGTGAGACCTTTTACTAAACCACCTAAGGAAACAAATTCTATACGATCAGAGAATATGCTAATCAACGTGCTACTGCTAAATGAATATTCTCGATGAACTAAAGAATTTAGCAGAGCCTCTCTTACAGCTATCTCCGGATAATCTCTTTGATCAATGCGATGTAAACCTGAAAATGTAGACTTCTTTTTATTGTTCAAATCAATAAAAGCATATGCATCGTTCATCTGTTGTAATATAGAACCGGAAAATTCCTTACGATCCTGAAACTGTTCTTTTTTTACACCAGAAAACAATGCCGTTTTAATAGTATGCGTGCACTGATCCGATAATAACAGTCCCAAATTTGTATAAACGCCATCCGGAGTCTTGATTCCAAGCGAGACCATTTGCGGAGCTCCCAGCACAATATCACGACCACTACATTCCTCGGTTAGTGTTTCAAAGGATAGATCCTGATTTAAAGAACGCATCGTTTCAAAGCAATCGCCATCACTTTCTTTAATCATGCGGCGAATTGCATCTTCAGATGCTGGCACCGAAGATGTACCCTGCCTTACAAAAACACCTTCTGGGCGAATCCCCTTCCCTACAAGATAGTAAGGCGCATGCGTTCCCTTTTGCACCTGTACCCGTACAATATCTTTTGTATCGATCTTTTCAATCTGGCACTCAACAAACATAGTTGCATCCGGCTTAATGGTATCACGAATCATGTTGGTTAACCGCAGCATATCACTCTGTGGATCATCCAATCCAATCACGTGTCCATCATCCGCCACGCCAACATAAAGATTTCCGCCTTCACTATTGATAAAAGCAATCACTTCTTTTTTTATATCGTCTACAATGGTTTCTTTTAGTTCAACGAGCTTACTTTCAACAAAGTCCATGTCTGAAACTCACCTTCTTTATATTCGTCTATCTTTCTACCACCATTCTACCATAACCAAGTAGAACAGTGGTAGAATATCGAAAAATATTTTTGCTAAAAGAGCTCATTCCCTATATGTAAGCGCTGAATGGGCATCCAACTTATACTATTCTCCCCAATGCATCCCGTTATTTTTTTAATTTGAACTGTCAAAATTTATTTGACAGTTGCGTTTCAAGTCAATTTTCCTCTATATAACCATAAAATAATCATAGGAGGCATATTATGCAATTTTACATCTCAACCAAAATCGCGCAAGCTCATTACAAATCAAATAGCAATAAAGGTCCAGGATATCTAGTCCGCAACAAAGAAAAAGACTTTGATTGGGTGACAAAAGCAGATTTTGAAAAAACTTACGCCTTTAAGCTCGAAAACGGAAAGAGCATTACGGATACTGATATAAACAGCTTTATCACATCCGTCGATTTTCTCCAGACAGGTAAAAACACGATGCTGGCAAGAGCCATATTGCGAAACGGTGGCGTGCTTACCGAATCCCATTCCTACCTGAATCCAGCCGATTTCGACAAACAAGAAGCTATTTCCGCCTGCTTTGGCAAGATCCACGATAAAATCCGCTTCCTCTTAACCTTTCTCCTCCAGTGCACTACAGTGGAAGAAATGCCCTTTTATCCACGAGATACAAAACCAAATGTAAGCTATCATCCATTTCCCTGATTTTCTACACTATAAGTAAACCATTCGATAAAGTGATTTGCCTTTTTGCTGGGAAAGTTTTTCGCTAGCTCAATAATACCGTCGTAATCAAAGGTATCTGTTAGATATTTTTTCCGTCGACCGCCATCAATTTCAGTTGGTTAGTAGCACTAACCAACTCACTATTTTCTTTTTTCAGTTTTGTTTTTAATAATTTCTAATAGTTCCTGTTTCTCTTGTAATAATCATTACCACACAACACACCGATAATATCGAGTACGGAAAACCACCACTTCGTTTTTTCTTCATCCCAAACGCTAGTTTTTATTTTGCATCAGCAGATTTGGACCTATACTAATAAAGTAGACACATTTTGGAGGTGTCGTTATGAGTTTAAAATCAACTCGTTATGATGAGGAATTCAAACAATCTCTCGTTGCTCTTTA
>JAPUES010000096.1 GCA_027492445.1 Sporomusaceae bacterium
CAATCAATCCATACAAGATAAGTGCCTTCTGGAAAGTTAGGGTGAATTTGTGGAATATGCTGCTTGCAATACTCTTGAATAAAGGAAAAATTATCTGCTATGTATTCCTTTACTTGTTCGAGCCATTCATCCCCATAACGGTAAGCTGCTTCCGTTGCTACCAAGCTAAAACAATTGTTTCTTCTAATATCAAGATTCCCAAGGATTCTCTCAAATTTGTTTAGGTCCCGAGTAGTAGGGAAAATACTAATAGAAGCTTGTAGCCCAGCTAAATTAAAGGTTTTACTAGGAGCAATACAAGTATAAGTAATGCCTCGAAATTCTTCCGAAATCATAGCAAAAGGAATGTGCTTATGTCCTGAAAAAACTAAATCGGAATGGATTTCATCAGCAATAACGCGGATACCATAAGCTAGGCAAATGTTTCCTAAGCGCACTAGTTCATCCTTCGTCCACACACGCCCAATGGGATTGTGGGGACTGCACAAGAATAAAAATGTAGCGCCGCCTTTTGCCACTTCTTCCAAATGGTCATAATCCATTTCATAGTGCCCATTGACCAGTTTTAAAGGATTTTCAACCAATATTCGTCCATTGCTCCGTACGACATCAAAGAAGGGATAATAGACTGGAGACTGAATAATAATTTTATCCCCAGGCTCGGTGAAGTGTTGGATCATCATACTTAAGAAGGGCACCACGCCTGGGCAATGAAGCATATGCTTCGTATCTGTTTCCCAGCCGTGATGACGCGTAAGCCATTCTTGAGTGGCTTCAAAATAAGAATCTGGGCGAGAGGTATAACCAAAGATTCCTTGCTGGGCTCGTTCTTGAATGGCATCGATAATAGGCTGGGCCACGATGAAATCCATATCAGCAACCCATAAGGGAATGAGATCATCACGCCCGAACTTCTTGCCGACTTCATCGTATTTGGCAGAATAATTTTTAGTCCGGTCGTGGATGATATCAAAATCATATTTCATAGGTACATGCCACCTAACTTATTGTATGTGTTTGAGGAGGTCGACTGCTAGGCCAATATATTTTTCTGGTGATAAAGCCAGTAATCTTGCTTTATCGCCTGCTGGTAATTCTACACTTTCAATAAAGGCTTTTGTCCCTGCTTCATCAATAGCTTTACCACGGGTAATTTCTTTTAGTTTATCGTAAGAGTTGGCATGACCATGTTTACGCATAACCGTTTGTACCGCTTCTGAGAGAACTTCCCAAGCGCCATTTAAGTGGCTTTCTAGAGCTTGGTTATTGATGGATGTCTTGCCAAAACCTTTGGAAGCATAAACAAGGGCTAAATGAGAATACGCAATAGCTGAGCCAATGTTACGTTGGGCAGAAGAATCGCTAAGATCTCTTTGTAGACGAGAGATGGGAAGCTTGTTTGCTAAATGATCTAGGAGTGCATTACTCAGACCAAGATTTGCTTCCGAGTTTTCAAAATCAATAGGATTCACTTTGTGGGGCATAGTGGAAGAACCAACTTCGCCACTTACGGTTTTTTGTTTGAAATAGCCAAGGGAAATATACAGCCACATATCCCGATCAAAATCGAGGACAATGTTATTAAAACGGTTGATAGCATGGAAACATTCAGCGACATAATCATGAGATTCGATTTGGGTTGTCAAAGGATTATAGGTAAGTCCTAGGCCTTCCACAAAAGTCTTGGCGACTTTTTCCCAGTTTACTTCTGGATATGCGATTTGGTGAGCGTTAAAATTACCGACAGCACCATTGAATTTACCTAGGTATTCTAAAGCCTTGATTTGTTTTAATTGGCGGTTCCAGCGATATACGAAGACAGCAAGCTCCTTACCCATCGTAGTAGGGGAAGCGGATTGTCCATGAGTATGTGCGAGCATAGGAACGGCTTTTAAGCTTTCCCCTTTACTTGCGACTTCACTCACTAGTTTTTCAGCAGCGGGTAGCCATACCTTCGCTACTCCATGCTTTAGCATAAGCGCATAGGAAAGATTATTGATATCTTCGGAAGTGCAAGAAAAATGAATAAATTCAAGTACATCGCTAAGAGTTGTGGCGCCTAATGTATTACGCAGAAAGTATTCTACCGCTTTCACATCATGGTTCGTTGTTTTCTCAATATCTTTAATTTGTCCGGCAACTTTTTCGTCAAAATTAATAACGATATTTCGCAAAAATTGTATTTCTTCTGCTGTAAAGGTACGTACTTCAGGGAAGGAAGGGTCCATTGCCATAGTGATTAACCATTCGATTTCAACATGGGTGCGATATTTCATCAATGCCCATTCCGAAAAAAAGTCGCCTAATGGCTTGGTAATGGCTTCATAGCGTCCATCAAGGGGAGTTAAAGATTTAATGCTCATAAATATACCTCTTTATTCTATAAAATTTTGTTAAACCCAATTATAAGTGAAAGCGTATTATGTGTCAAAATGTTATATTTTATACGGATTCAAATATTACCAATACTATTTTACCATTATCGTCAAGTGGTTTCTAGAGGG
>JAPUES010000097.1:0-12232 GCA_027492445.1 Sporomusaceae bacterium
TGGCATTGATGAAATCCCCCTGCTATGTTAATTCAATGACTGACTTTTTATGTATCGTGTATTTTTTTCTCCAATATAATTACATTCGACATCCTAATGGATTATTCCTTACTTTTGGTGATTTTTTTTTCCATTTTATATTTTTATTTTTTTAGCTTATAATTCCTTATGTTTTTTTCTATTGCTAATAGAAAAGGGTAACTGTTCTTGGCAACAGTCACCCTTTAGCACTAATTCATTTCCTCTTCCTCAGGTCGTTTATACTTACACTTATAAGGCTTTGGTGCTGGCATTTCTTGTTCTTCCTCTAAGAACATATCCTCACTAAGATTTGACACATCGGAAAAAGTATGACAATGACCATCATCCATACTCGTACGACCAGCAAAATAATGAGTATGAGTACCCTCTGGCATCCCTATAGCTCTGTCCGTCATAATATCTACCCAATGCCAATGACCATCCGTAAAGGATGTTCTAGTACAGATTGGATGCACATGTGAACGGCCTGTTTCATCGGCAGGACCACTTGTTCCTAGTAAGATATGCTGGTGATCGTCTGCAACATCGACTTGGGTGTTATAAACATGTACATGTATCTGGGCCATTTCTTTATGATTACACTTCATCATCTGCTTTTCTTCATAATCCATCTGATATTTTCTGTCCTCATCCCTATCCATTTCTTTTCCACCTCCTATAATTCTCCGTATCATTATATGCACCGACAATCTAAAAGTGACAAAATTCTATCCCTCTCTATGTTCTTTCCAGCATTTACGGTATAATATATATCTAATTAAAAATTAAAGCTGTGAAGATAAAAGGTGGTCAAAATATGAGAAATAAGAACGAACAAACCTCCGATGGATTTATTAATGATACGTTAATAACAAAACTTCTTCTCGAAGGAAAAACAAAAGCGCAAGATAAGCAGTGCATTGAAGATATTATTCATAAAGCCAGCCAATATAAGGGACTCTCTGCCGCAGAAGTGGCTATACTATTAGAAGTTACAGATCCTGATTTAGTAAAAGCCCTGTTTGCTACTGCTGCTCAAATTAAAAAAGCCATTTATGGCACAAGAATTGTATTATTTGCCCCCTTATATGTTTCCAATCACTGCATCAACAACTGTTCTTATTGTGGTTACCGCAGTGACAATCTTGAGCAGTTGCGGAAAAGCTTGACCCTCGCCGAAGTGCGCCAAGAGGTTGAAGTCATTCAAAATCTTGGACACAAACGGCTAGTATTAGAAGCCGGTGAAGATCCGGTGCATTGTTCTATCGACTATATTGTCGACACCATAAAAGAAATTTATAGTATTAAAAATGAAAATGGCAGCATTCGACGCATTAACGTAAACATTGCCGCCACTACCATCCAAGAATATCAGCAATTAAAGCAAGCTGATATTGGTACTTACATATTATTTCAGGAAACCTATCATCGCGAAACCTATACCTCCCTTCATCCTACAGGACCAAAAAATAATTACAACTGGCACACAACCGCTATGGATAGGGCGATGCAAGCCGGTCTTGATGATGTAGGAATTGGTGTTTTATATGGGCTTTTTGATTATAAGTATGACACCGTCGCTATGTTTTTGCATGCTGAGCATTTAGAGAAAACCTTTGGTGTAGGGCCCCATACCATCTCCGTACCTCGCCTAAGACCAGCTGGCAGCGTAAATTTAGATCGATTCCCCCATTTAGTTACGGATGAGGATTTCAAAAAAATAATTGCTATTTTACGCCTAGCCGTTCCCTATACCGGTATTATTTTATCCACACGAGAACATCCCATCTTTCGAGATGAACTTCTTACCTATGGAGTATCACAAATAAGCGCTGGTTCTTGTACGGGAGTGGGAGGATATCAAGATACGCAGCAAGAAGATAAACCGCTTAGCGTTAGTGCGCAGTTTGAAACGGGTGACAATCGTTCGCCGCGGGAGATTATCCGTATGCTTTGCGAAAAAAACTTTATCCCGAGTTATTGCACTGCTTGCTATCGCCAAGGTCGTACAGGGGACCGTTTTATGCAATTAGCCAAAAGTGGAGAAATACAAAATGTCTGCTTACCCAATGCTTTATTAACCTTTAAAGAGTATTTAATTGACTATGCTGATGAATCTCTTAAAGAGATTGGGGAGACAATGATAGCTACAAATTTAGCATCCATCCCCCAAGAAAAGGTCCGCACGGAAACCTTGAAACGTCTTAAGGAAATTGAAAACGGTAGCCGCGATTTATATTTTTAATAAGTAAGTAGGTGGATCACTATTAAGCGAATTCTTTTTTTACTACTACTACTAACAACCCTATTATATTTTATTGAGATTGATGACAAAATCGGTTTCAGCAGTTATAAGCCGCTACTTGATGTAACCCATGTAGCCAATGAATATATTTTAACATGGTCGAAGCTCCCTTACCTCGCCTACTATGAAGTAGAAGTCCTGCATCATAGCCCGGAAGACGACAAAGACTCTAAGTCCTTTCTGCCTTCTTATCGAATTGCAAAATATCGTACTTTTTCTAATAGCCTAAAAATTCATCAGGATCTTCCTGATAACACTTACCTTAGGGTGTCAGCTCATAGTTTATTTCATCAACCCTTAGGATTTTATTCTAGCGCTGTTCCAATTAATGCTGTAAGTTTTAATAATAATCTCCTCAAACCAACACCTCTGATAAACTACCCTGCAAGTACCCCAGCACCTAATATTCCTGTAATTATGTGGACGATTCTGCCTGGAACGGTCTATTATGAAATTGAATTTTTAAGTGCGCCTCCAGAAAACCCGAATGGGATATTGCCTTCTCACTACCAGGTACATTCCTCTCAACAAGTGTTTACGAATGGGTATAGTATTGATTTATCTCAATATGCACACAATTATATTTACTGGCGAGTGCGTTCTTTAGATTATAGCGGCAATCCAATTGGCGTATTTTCAGATGCCACGAAACTATTTATTGATCATACCCTGCCCCAAGTCTTAAAACCCCTGTCGAATACCGGGTATAAAGCTGGGAATATGCCTATGCCTCTTTATCCCGTCTATTCTTGGATTCCCATCACTGGTGCAGCAGATTATGAAATAGAATTAACTTCTGACCTCCCTGAAAATCCTAACGGAATAACCCCTTCTAAATATCGCGTGCGACAAGCAATTGTGCACGGCGGTATGGATTATTACGATGAGACAGCTCTTAGTACTCCTGGCACCTATTACTGGCGAGTACGAGGACTTGATAGCTTTGGCAGACCAATCGGTGTATTCTCTGATGCAGAAGAGTTTACCGTCAATCCTACTATTGGTCAGTATGCAGCTACTTTCGGCGATAGCATTACCCATGGCGGTGGAGCTATTTCGTATTCACCAGCTGATTTAGAGTATAGCTTTCAGACCTATTTATCTTTTCCCACAATGAACCTAGGGAAAAGTGGCGATACTACCGAAAGTATGCTACAGCGTTTTACTATGGATGTTTTGCCCTTTCAGCCTAAATTCCTTCTTATTATGGGTGGTTCTAATAGCCTGCGCGGCGGTGTACAAGGGGCGCAAGTCATTAAAGAACTTACCGCTATCCGAGACAAGTGTTTGTCGCATGGTATTCGGCCAATTTTCCTCACGCTGCCTCCTATTAATCCTAAGGCGATTCATCAAGCATTCAATGAAGAAACAACGCCTGATTGGCAGGCACAATTTGCTGCTGTAAATTATTTTATTCGCCAGCAACGTTACAACATTGATATCGAACCTTATTTTATGAATGCCGACCATGAATTGCCCATTCAATACGCTACCGATGGACTGCATCTTGATATTGAAGGGAAAAAACTTATGGCTTTAGTGATTAATGCCAATTGGAATCGGGTTACAAAGTAAAAACAGACTCTCATACATCACAAGATGGTATGAGAGTCTGTTTTTGTAATTAAGGCATCACGCCGAATTTTTGCCCGTTTAAAAAAATGGTGGATAGTCGGGCGGTCACCTTTTTGTATTGCTAAAATCACCGTATCAAGTATGGCTTTTAAATGAAGAAGACTATCTGTAATCTGCTCTCCATTGGTCATACAAATGTCGGACCACATGTCAGCATTAGAGGAAGCAATCCGAGTAGTGTCACGAAAGCCACCACCGACAAGCTTAAACTTTTCTTCTAAGTCAGGATACTGATCCAAAAGGTTAACCAAAGCTGCTGCTGCTACATGGGGTACATGACTGATAATTGCTCCATACTGATCATGATCTGCCACATCCATAGTCGTAAGTATGGCCCCCGTATAGGTAAGGATGCTCCCTATAGCCTCTACTGCTTCTAAGGACGTAGAGGCTTCGGGAACTAAGATATACCATTTGTCTTTAAAGAGCTCTCTATGCGCTGCTAGAATACCACTTTTCTCCCCTCCCGCCATGGGGTGCCCACTTACATAATGGATATCCGGCGGTAGAAGGGCTAATAATCCTGCCGCTAAATAGCCCTTTGTACTCCCTACATCTGTTAAAATTGTCCCAGTTTTTAAATGGGGTAACATTTTCTTTACAAGGGGCAGAATTTGCAAAACTGGGGTACAAAGGAAGATGACATCTGCATTTTGTACACCTTGCACTAAATCATCTGTACTATAATGGACAACTCCACCCTCAACAGCACTTGTTAAGGTGTGAGGATTCGAATCAACTCCTGTAAGAATAACCCCAGGAATATCTCGAAAGGCAAGTCCTAGAGAGCCGCCAATTAGCCCTAACCCTACAATCGTAATGTGCTGGGCCTTCATGCCAAAGTCTTACCCATGATTTGTGCAATTTTACTTACTTCTTCCATGGTTAACGTAAAGTTTTCAGGTGTTAAGGACTGCTTTCCATCGGATAAAGCCTCTGCTGGATTCGGATGTACCTCAATCATCAAACCATCCGCACCAGCAGCAATACCTGCCCGCGCCATAGGGCCTACCAATTTCCAACGACCCGTTCCATGACTTGGGTCAACAATAATTGGTAAATGACTAATGTTCTTAACAGCAGCCACTGCACTTAAATCTAAGGTATTGCGGGTATATTCTTCATAAGTGCGAATACCACGCTCACAAAGTACCACATTGTAGTTTCCTTCACTCATAATATATTCCGCAGCATTAAGCCATTCATTTAACGTAGCCGATAAACCACGTTTTAATAAGACAGGCTTATCGGTTTTTCCTACCGTTTTTAACAATTGGAAATTTTGCATATTACGAGATCCAATTTGCAGCATATCGGCATATGCACTTACTACAGGGACAGACTCCACATCCACAACCTCGGTAACGATTTTAAGTCCTGTTTTTTCTCTTGCTTCTGCAAGCATTTCCAGTCCTTTTATTTCTAAGCCTTGAAAAGCATAAGGTGAAGTCCGAGGTTTATAAGCTCCGCCCCGTAAAAATTGAGCGCCTGCTTTTTTAACGATTTCTGCGGACAATAATAATTGTTCGCGACTTTCTACAGCACATGGACCAGCCATAACTGCTAAATGCTTGCCACCGATTCGCACACCGTTAACATTAACAATTGTATCCTCTTGCTTGAATTCACGACTCACTAGTTTATAGTCTACCGTTACAGCTACCATTTTTTCTACACCATCCATAGCCTCAATTGGCATTTCGGCAATAAAACGTTTATCACCAATTACACCAATAATAGTGCGGCTTGCCCCCTCGGATAAATGCACTTTTAAACCTACTTTTGTTAATTTATCAAGTACTACCTGTAGCTGTTCTTTTGTTGCTCCTGGACTCATTACAATAATCATATGATAAAACCTCCTTATTATTGTGTAAAAAAAAACACTCCATCCCTATTAAGGGACGGAATGTTATTATCCGTTATACCACCCTACTTGCCTTGCAAGCCAACTAGTTTATCAAGTACGAGGCCTATAGCCTGATACTCTAGCCCATGATAACGGTGGCGTCCGGCACAGTCTACTTGTCCTATAGAACGTTCGACCTGCAACTCATAGGTGTATTTCGGTTAGAACAATTACCAGGTCACAGCAACCCCTGGCTCTCTGTAAAAAGCATCTAACGTACTCTTCCTCTTCATCGTTGTTAAAATTCATATGCGATTAGTGATAATATAACAAAAGTTTACACTGTTGTCAAGCGTCTGAGTACATTTTCTTATATCAGGAGACAATCCTATTTTTACTATCCTTTTTCCCTAAGGATAAAATAGGAGTAATAATATATTCGGCGACCAAGAAGCATAACACCAGTGACGTTATGGCAACACCAAAATATTTTAGCCATATATTCATTTGAAGTTGTTGTACGGTATAGGCTAAAGGAATAACGATGCATTGATGAATAAAATAAATAATATAGGAATTAGCAGCTAGCCTACGCCATAAATAAGCATCACTATCGATAAACTTATGAAATACAGCAATGCCAGCAAATGTTGTTGTCAGACAAAATACAGAGAAGGTTAAGGCATGCCCAGCTTTAAATAAGGGAAGAACATTAGGTGCAAAAGTAAATGTTATACGGTAATAAAGAAAAACAACCAGCATAACAATAGCTCCGATACTCCACCCTAACACTTTAGGATTATAGCCGTCTCCCGTGAACCAAGCATTTTTCCAAGCATAAACTCCTAACACGAAATAGCAAGCAAGGAGACCAAGACGGACAGGTTGAAAGCAAAATATATATAGCTTTGTATACCATAAATCAGCCGGAAAAATTAAATTAGCAAGAAAAAATGGCAGAGCACTACTCAAAGCAAATAGGGGGAAGAACCACTGGGGTGGCCTCTTAACTTGGGCTGGTTTTTTAAAATATTGAGGATTTTGCTGGTATACAGCCGTAAGAATTAAAAAGAATAATGCTAATATTCCCAAAAACCAAAAATGAGCCTGTTGAAAAAATGCACCCCAAAACTCATTGCCCCAAAAGGAAAAATAATTAGGCGGCGTTGGTGTACGGCTAAATATAATACTATAGGCAATTAGCGGTGCAACGAGTAGGGACCCACCAATCCACGGCAATACAATACGCCAAAGCTTGTCTCGCCAAAACTCCGCTATTCCTCGTTTATTTAACACTGGTACTGCAAAATATCCGGCAAGCATAAACATGATTGGCATAATATATACGTCTGTTTCTAGGACGAATAAATTAAAAAGACTATTCTTTAGTGTATCATTTACATACCACCATTCAATCTGTGGATCCATATAGCCAAGACTTACATGAAATGCCACCATCAAAAGAATAATAAAAGCCTTTAAATTATCAAGAAAATACATTCTTTTGCCAGTCTTACCTTGAATTTTAGAGTTTTCAGCTACATATCCTTCTGCCAATATCAACACTCCTCTTTTAACTATTTTTAAAGAATTCTTCGTGCCCCAAGATATCTTGGTTTCCAATAACTATCGGCTAAATTACTCACCATAACCCCTTTACTCGAAGAGGCATGAATAAACTTACCCTTTTCAAGGTATATACCCACGTGAGAGGCACCCGGCTCATAGGTGGTGAAAAACACCAAATCCCCCTTCTGCAAGTTACCAATTGTCACTGTTTTTCCCTTTTTATATTGCACATCAGCAGTACGCGGCAAGGTTATTTTATTTTTATCAAATACATACCAAACCAAACCAGAGCAATCAAAGCCCTTAGTAGTGATTCCACCCCATTTATATGGCACACCAACCATTTTTAAGGCTGTAGCAGTAATTTTACCCCCAGCATCCCCTATGGGTTCTTCTTTTCCTACTACTTTTTTGCCCATTAATGTTAGATAGGTTTTTTCATCTACGATACCATTAGCAGGTAATTTCTTATCTTTTTGAAAGTTTTTAACGGCTTTCGTGGTCTCAGCTGTAAAATTACCATCAATTTTTTTTGAAAAATAGCCTTGCCCTTTAAGTTTAACCTGAATGTTTATAATTTCTTTACCGGTATCACCTTCACGAAATTGTATGCTCGCAGCATAGGATACGGTGGACACTAAACATAAGGCAATCACTAGTACTATAATTTTTCGTAACATAAGCATACATTCCTCCAATCATTCCCCAACAAGATACTATATATTGTGGGTAATTCGCTACATCTTGCAAAATTCCTGTAAATACTCCTTTATATTTCATCGACACACTAACAACTTACATGTTATAATTAGATTGTTAGTAAATATATGGGAGGTGCTGGTATTAAAATTGCTTTAGTTGGATTAGGCGCCACCGGAAAAATAGTTGCAGAATATTTGCTCGAAAAACAAGTACTGTCTATGGTATTATGCAAGAGGAACAATCCCCATGCTTACTTAGACCTAGGTGTAGTCTTGAATCGTAGGAATACAAATATTTTCATTGAGCCTTGTGAACATTTAGAACGAAAAATTTTTGAAAACAAACCGGATGTGCTCATTGATTTTTCAAGTTCACATTTCCTTCGAGATAATATTAATCTATTAGCTCATTATGGCGTTAATATTGTGACCGCGGTTACAGACTATGAGCCTGCTGAACTAGAAAAAATAAAGCAAGTAGCACTGCAAGATAAGATTGGCGTGATTATGGCACCTAATATTACCTACGGAGTCAATGTATTAATGTTATTGACGGAAATTGCTACGGAATTAATGAGCGGTTATGATTTTCAAGTGTTAGAAGAACATCATCACCGTAAAAAAGACAGTCCTTCTGGCACAGCAAAGAGAATTGCTACTACAATCGAAAAGATTTTAGGAAGCACTCTCGAAGAAAAAGAAGTGCCAATTCACGCTGTTCGTTCTGGTGGTATTGTTGGCAAGCACAAAGTTTTGATTTGCGGTGAAAATGACCAACTTGAAATTAGCCACGAATCCTTTTCTCGTATTGTATTTGCCGAAGGTGCTTATAAGGCTGCACAATTCATTTATGGCAAGAAAGGTCTTTATGGAATGGATAGTGTTTTTGATGGGGAAAAAGTAGTCAAAAAACATACTTTTACAGATGACGATAATCAATTCATTGCCAACTAAACCCTAATAGGGTAAAAAACCTGTTATCTTAGTACATCAATACTAAGATAACAGGTTTTTCTTAATTTTTCTTATTAATATATGCTACTGTACGTTCTAATACATCACTGTCGCCAACGACTACAATATGATCTAAGCCCTGAATGACGGCACTAGGACCTGGGGAAATGATAATCTCCGTTCCTCGCCGAATGGCTACAATGGTTGCTCCCGTATGCTGCCACAATTTAATATCACAAATTTTTTTATTTATGACATGGGAATTACTCATTACCTCAATTTCCACAGGGTTATAAGGGGATAAATTACGTAGTCGATCGGAATAATTAATAATATTTTTGAAAACATTTTCTAAATGACTGTCGATTTCACGTTTCTTCTTCAATAAGCGTTCTGCATCTTGCTGGAGAGAATAGACAGAATCAGAGGTTTTACAATGCTCTATAAAATTATAAGATTTTTGAGCGGATAGAATGGTTATTTCCTTCCCCTGGGAGACCGTAACGACATTTTCTTCTTTTAATAAAGAAATGGCCTTCCGAACTGTCTCGGGAGATACGTTATATTGACTGGCTAATAAGGAGCGTCCTGATAATTTCGTTCCTTCTGGGAATTCATCATTAATAATACGTTGCGCAATATCTAGAGCAATAGAGCGATAAATAGCTCCTCCAACTCCACTATTCATAATTACCTCCAACCACAGCAAGAGCTATTTATACAATTTTAGTTGTCCAACTTTCCACGTCCCAGATATCCGTGACCCAGTCTTCATAAAACTCGGGTTCATGAGATACTAAGAGTACCGTACCTTTAAATTCAGTAAGGGCCCGTTTTAGCTCCGCTTTTGCATCTACATCCAAATGGTTAGTCGGTTCATCGAGAACAATCCAGTTGCACTCTCTTAGCATTAGTTTACAGAGACGTACTTTGGCATTTTCCCCACCACTTAAGACCATCATTTGACTGGTAATGTGTTCATTGGTTAGACCACATTTTGCGAGTGCCTGACGCACCTCAAAATGGGATAGACCTGGATATTCAGCCCAAACATCTTCCATGGCAGTCTTAGTGTTACGCTCTGTAGATTCCTGTTCAAAATAGCCAGGATGAAGAAAATCACCTAATTCTAGCTGTCCAGAGATAGGCTGTATTTTCCCTAAAATTGTTTTTAATAGGGTTGTTTTTCCTAGCCCATTTACACCGCGAATGGCTACTTTTTGCCCTCGCTCGAGTAGAATATTTACAGGTCGAGTTAAAGGCTCATCATAACCTAATACCAAATGCTCCGCCTGAACAATCATACGACTTGGAGTTCTGGCTTCTTTAAAGCCAAAGACAGGTTTCATTTTTTCTCGGGGTTTTTCCAAAACTTCCATTTTTTCTAATTGTTTTTGTCGACTTTTTGCTCGACCAGTAGTAGAAATTCTAGCTTTATTACGAGAAATAAAATCTTCTAAGCGATCAATTTCTTGTTGTTGGCGTTCATAGGCTTTTGATTCTTGGCCTTTACGAATAGTATACAATTGTTGAAATTGTTCATAATCCCCTGTATATCTAGTAAGTATCGTATTTTCCACATGATAAATAACGTTGACTACATCATTTAAAAAAGGAATATCATGAGATACCAAAATAAAGCTATTTTCATATTCTTTAAGATACCGTCTCAGCCACTCAATGTGCTCCACATCCAGATAGTTTGTCGGTTCATCCAGTAGTAATATCGTCGGATTTTGCAGCAATAGCTTTGTTAGTAGCACCTTCGTTCGCTGTCCACCACTTAAATCCGCTAGATCTTTATCAAGACCAATCTCGCCGAGTCCCAGGCCATTGGCAACCTCAGTAATACGAGCATCAATCATATAAAAACTATTGGTCTCCAGAATGGTCTGGATTTCTCCCACATCTTCCATCATTTTATCTAACTCGGTAGGAGAAGCTTCCCCCATTTTATCATAAATTCCTAGCATTTCTGCTTCCAAATCAAACATGGGTTGAAAAGCCTCCCGCAAGGCTTCACGAATGGTTTTCCCCTTGGTCAGAACACTATGCTGATCAAGATATCCCACCGTTACCCGGCTTGACCAAGCTACATTGCCCTCATCCGGCATTAATTGACCCGTAATAATATTCAAAAAGGTAGACTTACCTTCACCATTTGCTCCGATTAACCCAACATGCTCACCCTTAAGTAGTCGAAAGGATGCATTTTCCAGAATCTTTCTGGCCCCAAAGCCATGTGTTACATTTTCTACTGTTAATACGCTCAATCTATTCACCTGCATTGCTTAAATTTTTTCTTTATTATTGTAGCTTGTTACGGGAATTGTGTCAAAGACAAACTATTGATCAATGCAACTTTCTGGCATCGTTTTAGCTTTTTGATACCAGCTTCCCGTTTTTGTGCGGCACTTTGATCTTCTTGACATTCCCAGTACACAAGTCTAACAGGCAGGCGATTACGCGTATATTTAGCTCCTGTCCCTGCATTATGAGTAGCAAGGCGTTTTTCTAAACTAGCAGTCCACCCGGTGTATAATGTGCCATCCGCGCACTCAACAATATACGTATATACCATCTTAGAAGCCTTACGGTTGTTCAATGGTAATCTTTTGGATTACAACATCTTCCACAGGTTTGTCCATTGCTCCCGTTTTAACTTTCCCAATCGCCTGTACTACATCTAGGCCGGCAATTACTTTACCAAAGACAGCATGTTTTTGATCTAAATGGGGCGTCGGTGCTAGGGTAATAAAGAATTGGGAACCACCTGTGTTCGGTCCAGCATTCGCCATGGAAATAATACCAGAGGCATTGTGCTTCAAATCAGGATGAAATTCATCGGGTATTTTATAACCTGGACCACCTCTACCATTGCCGTTTGGATCGCCACCTTGAATCATAAAACCATCAATTACTCGATGAAAAATAAGCCCATCATAAAATTTCTTATTTACAAGATCAATAAAGTTTTTGGTAGTAATAGGAGCTTTATCTTCCGCTAGCTCAATGGTAAAGTTACCCTTCGTTGTTTCAAATTTAGCTACACTGTTCTTTTTGGTTATGGTTTGCTTGGGCGTATTCTCAGGTGTTACTGGAGTGGTGGGAGCACTTGGGCTACTAGAACAGCCAGCAACTAAAAAAACCTGCACTACAAGGACCAAGAACATACTTATTATTTTTCGTGACATATAA
>JAPUES010000097.1:12332-19591 GCA_027492445.1 Sporomusaceae bacterium
AGCTGAGCAAAATTATCTGGTACTTGTCCATCATATTCTTTACATAGTATTTCACAACTAGCCAAAATATTACGAGCTTTACTATGAAATAAACCACAGTCCCTAATATATTCTTCTAGCTTTTCTTGACCCATTCCCCATATTTTATCCGGTGTATTGTACTTCGCAAACAAACGAGCCGTAATGATATTGACCCTCTTATCCGTACACTGCGCCGATAAAATAACAGCAATGAGCAGTTCAAAAGGCGTGGAATACTGAAGGGCGGTAGTAGTATCACGATAATGTTCTTCTAAGATAGACAAAATTTCTTGTTTTCTTGCTTTCGTAATGCGCATCTCATCCCCCATTTCTCATGCTTAAAGAAATAAGGATAACAATTTCCCTTAATAAGAAAAGAGCTATCCTTACACATAATCCTTACAACTAGTTTGTCAAGCCACGAATAGGAGCAGGAATTCGGCCACCACGGGCAATGAAATCATCATTTTTAAAAGTATTTACCTTTAAAATTGGGCTGTGACCTAAAAGACCGCCAAATTCTACCCAGTCACCAACTTTTTTACCAGGTACAGGAATAATGCGTACTGCTGTTGTCTTATTGTTAATCATACCAATAGCCGCTTCATCGGCAATAATACCTGAAATGGTTGCAGCGGAAGTATCCCCTGGTACAGCAATCATATCAAGACCAACGGAGCAAACACAAGTCATCGCTTCTAATTTTTCTAAGGTTAAGCTGCCACATTCTACCGCAGCAATCATGCCAGCATCTTCACTCACAGGAATAAATGCTCCGCTTAAACCGCCAACATGAGAGGATGCCATAAGACCGCCTTTTTTTACAGCATCATTCAGAAGAGCTAAGGCAGCAGTAGTACCAGGAGCGCCACAGCTTTCTAAACCCATTTCTTCTAAGATGTGAGCGACACTATCACCAACTGCGGGTGTCGGTGCAAGAGATAAATCGATGATACCAAAAGGTACCCCCATACGCCGTGACGCTTCTTGCGCTACTAGCTGTCCCACACGAGTTATTTTAAAAGCAGTCTTTTTGATAGTTTCTGCAATGGCACTAAAATCCTGCCCTTTGACTTCTTCTAAAGCACATTTAACAACTCCAGGACCGCTAACGCCTACATTAATAACCGTCTCAGGTTCACCAATACCATGAAAAGCACCGGCCATAAAAGGATTGTCTTGGGGAGCATTGGCGAAAACCACCAATTTAGCGCAGCCTAAAGCATCTCGATCACGAGTAAGCTCAGCGGCCCGTTTGATGATGAGTCCCATTTCTCGTACACAATCCATATTGATTCCTGACTTAGTAGAGGCTAGATTGACAGAAGAACATACTCGTTCTGTAACAGCTAACGCTTCTGGAATGGACTGAATCAGTATCTTAGCACCATTGGTATATCCTTTATCGACAAGAGCGGAAAAACCTCCAATAAAATTAACACCCACAGCTTTTGCCGCAGCATCCATCGCCTGAGCCACTGGCACATAGCTATCTGTACGGCAACTTCCTGCTGCTATGGCAATCGGCGTCACTGAGATACGCTTATTGATAATTGGAATACCATATTCTGCCTCAATATCTTCACCAATCCGTACTAAATGTTCGGCTTCTCTGGTGATTTTATCATAAATATTTTGGCAAAATATTTTTAAATCAGGATGTCCACAATCTTGTAAGCTAATACCTAAGGTAATGGTACGAACATCAAGCTTGTTCTCTTCAATCATTTTATTAGTTTCTAATATTTCCTGTATTGTTAACATTCATGTTCCTCCTTAACTCTATATACGGTGCATAATCCGAAAAATATCTTCATGTTGTACTTTTATTTGTAGGCCAATGGCTTGGCCTTTTTCATTTAAAATCTGTTGTAATTCTTTTAAACTCACTTTACTTTGGGATATATCGGATATCATTAGCATATTAAAAAAACCATCTAAAATATTTTGGTTAATGTTTAATACATTTACACCATTTGCTGCCAAAACTCCACTTACCATTGCCACAATACCAACCTGATCTTGACCAACAATTGTAATTACTGCTTTCATATGATCATCCTCCACCTATATTATTTATTATAAGAGTAAAATTACTTATTTAAAGCTGTCATTGTATACTAAAAAAGCTATCTTTCCTATTTTATTATACAGCATCTGTCCTAAAAGCCAATGGTCTAAATAATGTTTCTATTTTCTGATAATGATAAATTGATAACGCATATAATTTCAATTTATCTGCCCCACGCCAAGATTATTTAAATCATGCATTCTTACTTTACTCTTTATTATTTTTTTTAACACTTTACAATCCGTATATATCTATATACACTTTTTAGTATGAATTATTTTTTTTAGGAAAAAATAACATTATTAAAAGGTGAGGGTTCGATTATTATGATAACACCAGAAATTATTGCTAGAATCAATGAATTAGCAAGAAAACAAAAAGCAGGAGAATTAACAGGGGAAGAAGGTGCTGAACAAGCAAACTTACGCCGTCTTTACATTGATAATATCAAAAACCAGGTGAAAGTGCACCTTGATGCTCAAAAAGAGCATGAGCATACCCACAACTGCGGCTGCGGTTGTCATGAAAAACATTAAATTATAAATTTTTCATAAGAATACCGAAGGCTAATGCCTTCGGTATTCTTATGAAAAAAATTCTAGTGTTCTTTAAATGTTTTACAATCTGTATCTGTTGTGTTGGCAGCATTCACGCCATCAACTTCAATATGGTGAGCATTGCATAGATTATTACTGTGCCAAAACCTGCAATTATTCACAAAACACTCTACCGTTGGTGTTACTTGTGTACCATCTAAAAAGGCGGCGGAAACAGTCCCGCCAATATTAGCATTATGAAAGGCACCTACCATATCTCCTATGGTTTTGCGATGATGAAAGGACTTACACTGGGTATCGCGAGAGGTTTCCGATTCCCCACTATCCTCTTCATTGTAAATGCTAATCTTTGCTGCCATACATTGATCGCCAGGCATATAATGGGTACATTGGTCAACAGTACATTTTACAATAGGATTTAACATAGTATGCTCACTCCTTATTTTTGTGATGATACCTTAATACACAATGCCCACTGAAAATATTTATGTGTAGTGCAGGGCGTATTGAAATATATTCACTACTAGTATCCTACTGCATTGTAATTTTCATTCGTCTAAGTTATACTTTATTTTTTCCTGGAAAGTAGCCAATATACAGGTAATCCCGTAGCCGTGATGCCGACCGCTAGCATGGCATCCAGTGGCTTATCCATGAACATACTCCCCACAATATAGACAGCCCCTACAATCGCAATAATTGGTATGAAAGGAAAAGCTGGCACACTATAAGGCCGGTTAGCATTCGGATGACGTTTTCTCAATATAAATACCGCTGTAAAGGCTGATATATAAAAAGCCCACATGATAAACATGGCAATATCCGTAAGACTATCTGGTTCCCAGCCAATCATTAACAAACTAGCTAACACCACTTGTAAAATCATAGCATTTACGGGGGTTCCAAACTTCTCAGGAACTTTTGCTAAGATTGAAGATCCTGGCAATTGCCCGCGAATGGCCATAGCGTAAGGAACCCGGGCATTTGTTAAAATATAACCATTAAGTGCTCCAAAAATAGAAATTAAAATACCTATGCTAATCAATTTTCCGCCTATCTCACCAAATAATAAACCCGCTACTGTACTTGCAGCAAGCTTTCCGAGGCTCGCCACCTCAGCGGCAGGAAGCATGTGGAAAATAGCAATATTAATCATAATATAAGCAGTAATCACCGTTCCCAATCCGATAATAATAGCTTTGGGCAATTGCTTGGCTGGATTCTTCATTTCCCCTGCTACAAAACTTACACCAATCCAGCCGTCATATGCCCACAAGGTAGCCAAAATTGCAGCTCCCATGCCAAGTGATGTATTATTGCCGCTAACCATACCTAATATTTGTCCATTTCCCTTCCACAAACCCAAAATTCCAATTAAAGCAATGGGAATAAGCTTGCCAACGGTTGCCACGATTTGAATAAATCCACCATATTTTGATCCCAGACAATTGATTGCCCCAAGAAAAATTACTGTAATGATGGCAACAGTCAGCTTAAAGTTTTCACTAATATCAAAAAATGATAATAGTAAGGCAGAAAAATATAAGCCCAATGCCCCGATAGTAGCAGGACCATAAATAATAGTCTGCATCCAGCCATACAAATAAGACCATAACTCACCGTAAATTTCATCTAAGTAAGTATATAGTCCTCCCGTCCGCGGAATTTGTGCCCCGAGTTCAGCAACCGTTAAACCTGCAGCGAGAGTAATGAGACCACCAAGCACCCATGCCATCAATGCAAGTGTAGAATCTCCCGCAGCCAAAACAACGACCCCGGGTTTCATGAAAATTCCTGAACCAATTACCATGCCAATAACCAAAGCCATGGCTGGGACTAAACCTAAATCCTTTTTGAGATTTTTATTGTCTTTTATTTTTTCTTGCATAACCGTACTCCTTCTAACGAATCAAATTGTAGACCAAAGGGTAGAATATCAAATATATTATATAACTGCAAGGTTAAACAATACATAAATCCCAAAGTTTTTTACAAGACTATAGTGGGGAGGTATTTTTATCATTTCAAATGCTACTGCTCTAAAATCACGTATCTTATATCATGTTGCCAAAGCCGCTTGGGAAGGTACATTATTTGATCGTCGTGAAGAGCTATGTAAGCTAGTTTCTGCCGAAATTAAAGATCCAACTACACGTGGCCATGTCGTCAACGAAATTCGTATGGCCATGGGGTTAGTCCCCCATAATGATGAAACTGTTTTTCATGATTATGAGGAAGAAATTCTCATGGGTATGAGTAAGGAACCAATTATAACAGCCAATCCAGAGGCCTGCAGAATTTGCCCTGAAGGTGAGCGCAGTTGCGAGAAGGCATGTCCTTTCCATGCCATTACGCGGGATCATTTGGGCAGAGTAAAAATTGACGAGGAAAAATGTGCGGGGGAAGGGCACTGCATTACGTCCTGCTCTTTTGGTGCCCTTAGAGAAAAGTCTCATTTCATCCCCCTCATTCATTTATTAAAGCAAGGAGTAAGTCCTGTATATGCTTCTATCGCTCCTGCTTTTCCTGGACAATTTGGCCCAGATGTTACTCCTGGTAAATTACGGTCTGCTTTACTGTCTCTTGGCTTTACCGACGTGCTAGAGACAGCATTATATGCAGATTTATTAACGATGAAAGAAGCCTTTGAATTTGAAAACCATGTAAAAACGGACCAAGATTTCATGTTTACTAGTTGTTGCTGTCCTGTATGGATAAAACTAATTGAGAATAAATTCCCACATTTAATTCCCCATATTTCACCATCTGTTTCACCAATGATAGCATCGGGAAGAATCATCAAAGAATTTGCTCCAACCGGGAAAGTGGTCTTCATTGGTCCTTGTATTGCAAAAAAATCAGAAATCATGCTACCGGATGTAACAGGAGCGATTGATTATGTACTCACTTTCCAGGAGTTGTCCATTATTTTTGAAGCTACGAACATCATTCCCGCCCAGCAAGAGGATCAAGAAAAATCCGTAGCATCTCAAGGTGGCAGAATCTATGGATATACGGGAGGAGTTAGTACGAGCGTAGCCACAACTCTAGAAAAATTATTGCCACATCATTCCCAGCAGTTAGTACCCTATGCTGTTGACGGCATTTCTGATTGCTTAGAATTACTTAATAAAATTAGCAATGGACAACATAATGCAAATTTTATTGAAGGTATGGCTTGTAAAGGTGGCTGCATTGGCGGACCTGGCTGTTTAATCTCCCCCGAAGAAGGTCAAAAACATGTTATAGATTATGGTCAAAGAGCTCTAGCTCATACACCTGTCGAGAATTCTGAAGTTTATGCTATTTTAACGCGTCTTGGTCATGACTATGAAAGTTCAACTTTATCACCCCAAAGCCCTATCGCTAAATTATTAGCGCGCAAGCTAACTTAATAATTGTCCTATCCTACTAAAATGCTCAATGTATACAATATACTATCAAAAACATTCATAAACTACTAGCAAAAGCCGTTTAAATACTGTAAAATTAAACTTGTCAGAGATTGTTATATATTTAACTAATAGATTCTGTGTCAAATTTTCATGTTTTTACCAAATTATATTAATATAATTTGAATTTTACCAGAATCGTAGTTCAAAACAAAAGGAGGATACATATGTCTAGAAAACCAGTGCAAATTATGGAAACAGTGTTACGGGATGGTCATCAATCACTTGCTGCAACTCGCATGCGTATCAATGAAATGCTACCTATGTTGGATTGTCTTGACAACATGGGCTACTTTGCTGTAGAAGCATGGGGCGGAGCTACTTTTGATACTTGTTTGCGTTTCTTAAATGAAGATCCTTGGGAGCGTCTACGCATCCTAAAAACTCATTTAAAAAAGACTCCTATTTCCATGCTACTTAGAGGTCAAAACATTCTTGGTTATAATCACTATGCCGATGATGTGGTTACCGCTTTTGTTAAGAAAATGGTTGAAAACGGTGTTGGCGTTATTCGTGTATTTGATGCACTAAATGATGTTCGCAATTTGGAGGTAGCGATGAAAGCTGCTAAAGAATCAGGTGCTCATGTACAAGGTGTATGTGTATATACCATTAGTCCATACCACACTGTTGAAAGCTATCTTACTCTTGCCCGTCAATTAGTAGAACGCGGCGCTGATTCTATCTGTATTAAAGATATGTCCGGTCTTCTCAGACCTTATGTAGCATATGACTTGGTAAAAGCATTAAAATCCGCAGTAAATGTACCAGTTCAACTTCACACCCATTATACTAGCGGTATGGGTTCAATGACATACTTAAAAGCAATCGAAGCTGGTGTAGATGTAGTAGACTGTGCATTATCACCATTTGCCCTTGGTACTTCTCAACCTTGTACAGAAACCATGATTGCTGCTTTAGAAGGTACCGAGTATGACACGGGTCTTGATCGCCATGCTCTCAAAGACGCTGTCGTTCACTTTAGAGAAGTTAAGAAAAAGTTAGCAGAAGACTTTAATCTTAAAACTTCTTTTGATGTTGATACAAATGTTCTTGACTTCCAAATTCCAGGCGGTATGCTATCAAACTTGTACAACCAACTGAAAGAACAAGGTATTGAACATAAATACCAAGAATTACTAGAAGAAATGCCTCGTG
>JAPUES010000098.1:0-2889 GCA_027492445.1 Sporomusaceae bacterium
CATTTGTCTTTAACGGATGAGGCTGTAAGAAACTTTGATACAGCTACCAAAGTGAATCCTCCCCTACGGTCGCTAGATCACGTTGCTGCTTTAATAGAAGGGCTTCATGATGGCACAATTGATGCCATTGCAACGGACCATGCTCCTCATGCCTTTGAAGAAAAGGATATGGAATATAAAGAGGCTCCGCCAGGATTTACAGGGATGGAAACCGCCCTTGGTGTAATCCTAACACAGCTTTATCATACGGGTAAGTTTACCCTGTTAGAGCTTGTAGAGCGTATGGCGACAGCACCAGCGCGTATTTTGGGACTTTCATCTGGTGTGCTCGAAGTAGGAGCACCAGGGGATGTTACCATCATAGATACAAATTTAGAATGGATTGTAGATAGTAGTAAATTTTATACAAAAGGCAAACATACTCCTTTTGACAAGAAACAGCTAAAAGGCAAGGCCGTAGCGACGATTGTTGGTGGAAAAATTGTTATGCGAAATGGTGAGGTGTGTACATGAAAGGTAAATTAATATTAGAAGATGGTAGTGTATTTAAAGGCGAACTCTTACTTGCGACTGGCGCTGTTGGTGAAGTTGTATTTAACACAGGGATGACTGGCTATCAAGAAATTTTAACAGATCCCTCTTATTGTGGACAAATTGTCACCTTGACCTATCCCTTAATTGGTAATTATGGTGTAGCCGAAATGTTTGAGCAGTCGAGACAATCTTTTGTGCGAGGGTTTATCATTAGTGAACTTGCCGAAGAACCAAGCAATTGGCAAATGCAAACTACATTAAAAGAGTACCTGATTAAGAATAATATTCAATGCATTTATGGTGTTGACACGCGCGCCATTACTCGTCGTATTCGCGCCCAAGGCACGATGAAGGGTGTGATTGTTTCCGATGAAGCTAGTGAAGAGGAAATCGCTCGCTACTTTGCTCAACCGGCAGTTACTGGCGAAGTAAAGGAAGTAACAACACCAGAGGTGTATCGTATTGAGAATGATGGTCCTCATGTGGTAGTCATGGATTTTGGTATAAAGAATAATATTTTACATTCCTTAAGTAGACTTGGCTGTTCTCTCACTGTAGTGCCTGCGGATATGGGCGTACAGAAAATTTTGGCATTAAAACCAGATGGCATTTTCTTGTCCAATGGACCTGGAGATCCGAAAGATGTATCCTATGCTATTGAAACCATAAAAGAATTAATCGGCAAGAAACCCATGTTTGGTATTTGCCTCGGACATCAATTACTAGCCCTAGCCTTAGGTGCTGATACTTATAAATTGAAATTTGGTCACAGAGGTTCTAACCAGCCAGTGAAAAATCTAATGACAGGTCGCGTTCATATTACATCCCAAAATCATGGTTATGCGGTGGAAGAAGTATCTTTGGTAGGTAAAGACGTAACCATTAGCCATCGCGCTGTAAATGACAATACGGTGGAAGGTATGAGGCATAAAACCTTACCCATATTTTCCGTTCAATATCATCCAGAAGCGTCACCAGGACCAGATGATAGCACCTACTTATTTGACGAATTTATGACGCTGCTTAGGGAAGGGGTATAATTATGCCGAAAAAAGATTATTTGAAAAAAGTAATGGTAATTGGTTCAGGTCCGATTGTGATTGGACAAGCTGCAGAGTTTGACTATGCTGGCACGCAAGCATGCCGGGCTTTAAAAGAAGAAGGACTAGAAGTTGTTCTAGTAAATAGTAATCCAGCAACGATTATGACAGATACCAATATTGCAGATCGTGTATATATTGAGCCCCTCACTCTTGATTTTTTAGAAGCGATTATTGCCAAGGAACGTCCCGATGGACTGTTAGCAACCTTAGGCGGCCAAGCAGGGCTTAATTTGGCGGTGGAATTATCAGAGAGCGGTGTTTTGTCAAACTTTAATGTAGAACTGCTCGGCACGCCGCTTGAAGCAATCAAAAAAGCTGAAGATAGAGAGCTCTTTAAGGCCACTATGCAAGAAATTGGTCAGCCTGTTCCGGAAAGTATTACCGTGGAAGATGTAGAGGCTGCTTGCTTATTTGCGAGAAAAATTGGTTATCCGATTATTGTTCGCCCAGCGTATACGATGGGTGGGGCTGGCGGCGGCATTGTCGATAATGAGATTGATCTAATTAGCGTGGTGACGCGTGGGCTCAAATACAGCATGATTGGTCAGGTACTCATTGAACGTAGTGTAGCAGGCTGGAAAGAAATTGAATATGAAGTCATTCGTGATGCGGCAGATAACTGCATTGTAGTATGTAATATGGAAAACTTTGATCCTGTAGGCGTTCATACGGGGGATAGTATTGTAGTAGCTCCATCTCAAACCTTAACAGATTTTGAGTATCAGATGCTGCGAACAGCATCTCTTAATATCATTCGCTCCCTTGGCATTGAAGGCGGTTGTAATGCCCAATATGCCCTAGACCCTCATAGTAATAATTATTATGTGATTGAGGTAAATCCTCGTGTTAGTCGTTCGAGTGCCTTGGCTTCCAAAGCAACGGGTTATCCAATTGCTAAGGTTGCGACTAAAATAGCCATTGGTTATCATTTGGATGAAATCCAAAATGCCGTTACGAAAAAAACCATGGCTTGCTTTGAACCTGCTCTCGATTATCTCGTAGTAAAATTCCCACGCTGGCCATTTGATAAATTCATGTACGCCGATCGTACACTTGGAACTCAAATGAAAGCCACTGGGGAAGTCATGTCCATTGATCGCTCCTTTGAAGGGGCATTACTAAAAGCAGTGCGCTCTCTAGAAATTGGTGTTCATCACTTAAACATTAGTGAAATCGGTAAGTTTTCAACAGAAGAAGTACGCAAGAGACTTATGTTAATCAATGATGAGCGGATATTTATGATTGCAGAAGC
>JAPUES010000098.1:2989-19303 GCA_027492445.1 Sporomusaceae bacterium
ACAACAAATCGTGCCTAGTTATAAAATGGTAGATACTTGCGCTGCTGAGTTTGAAGCGGATACTCCTTACTACTACTCCACTTATGCTCAGGAAGATGAGGTCGTTGTATCGGATAAGCGTAAAGTTATGGTGCTTGGATCAGGGCCGATTCGTATCGGTCAAGGGGTAGAATTTGATTATTGTTCCGTTCACTCCGTATGGGCGCTGCGGGAGATGGGAATTGAATCGATTATTGTAAATAATAATCCTGAAACCGTCAGTACGGATTTTGACACTGCCGATAGCCTGTATTTTGAGCCGCTAACACCAGAAGATGTAATGAATATCATTGATAAAGAAAAACCAGAAGGCGTAATTGTACAGTTTGGTGGGCAGACTGCCATTAATTTAGCAGGACCACTCGCCAGAGCTGGAGTTAAGATCATGGGTACTAGCGTAGAAGATATTGATCGTGCAGAAGATCGAGAAAAATTTGATGCTTTATTAGAAGAAAGTTGTATTCCAAGACCTCAAGGCGGAACGGTGACCAATGGTGAAGAAGCAGTGCTAGAGGCTGCCAAGATTGGCTACCCTGTTGTAGTACGTCCTTCTTATGTACTAGGTGGCCGGGCCATGGAAATCGTATATGATGAAGATGAGCTAAAAGATTACATGACTAGGGCAGTCAAGGCGTCGCCAGAGCATCCCGTACTTGTGGATCGCTATATGCAAGGTACAGAAGTGGAAGTAGATGCTATTTCTGATGGGCAGGATGTATTTATTCCAGGGATTATGGAGCATGTGGAACGAGCAGGGGTGCATTCCGGTGATAGTATTGCCGTATATCCGACGCAAACCTTATCAACTGAAGTCATTGCAACCATCGTAGATTATACTACCCGTTTGGCAAAAGGCCTCAATGTAAAAGGTGTTATTAATATTCAATATGTAGTGGTCGATGATGGCGTTTATGTTATTGAGGTAAATCCTCGTTCCAGCCGTACCATTCCATTCTTAAGTAAAGTAACAGACGTACCTATGGTCCATGTCGCTACTCGGGTAGCAATGGGTGAAAGCCTTCAGTCCCTTGGTTATAAATCTGGCTTAATGCCAGCAAAACCTTATACTGCTGTAAAAGCTCCCGTATTCTCTTTCTCAAAAATGCAGCAGGTTGATATTTCCCTCGGGCCTGAAATGAAGTCCACTGGGGAAGTCATGGGCATTGATTATCACTATGCTAGAGCCTTGTATAAAGCAATTACGGGTGCTGGTATGAATATACCACAGCGGGGTACTGTGCTCTTTACTGTGGCGGATAAGGATAAAGAAGAGGGCGGGGAATTAGCAAAAGGTCTTGCTGATCTTGGCTATCGTTTAGTCGCTACAGGGGGGACAGCCCAGCACTTGCAATCCTTAGGACTTGATGTAGATATTGTGCATAAGGTGCATGAACACAAACCAGATATTATTAAAATGATTAAGACGGGTAAAATTAATATGGTAATTAATACCTTGACTCACGGCAAAGAACCAGAGCGAGATGGTTATAAAATTCGTCGGGCAACGGTTGAACATGCCCTTCCATGCTTTACCTCAATGGATACAGCAAAGGCTGTGTTTGATGTACTCACCTTCATGCGGGAACGCCGGTTGTCCTATGTACTAGCTATACAAGACTATGTGGGTGGAGGGGATAGCCTTGCCTAAGAAAGTGGTAGAGGCTCAGGTTGTAGATCATCGAGAGATTGGCAATCAGGTAAAAGAACTCGTTTTGTATGCTCCAGAAATTGCATCTCAAGCAATAGCAGGCCAATTTTTGCACGTTAGAGTAGGAAATAATACCTATCATCCACTCCTCAGACGTCCCCTTAGCATCTCCAATATCGATGCTAAGGCTGGTACTGTCAGTACGATTTATCGGATTGTCGGACAAGGTACCGCATGTTTGGCTGCTGTAACAACAGATAGTATGGTAGATTGTATGGGACCTCTTGGGAATGGATTTACCATTCAGGGGAAGCGGCCGTTGTTAATTGGGGGCGGGATGGGACTTGCGCCTCTCTCCTTGTTAGCAGGAGCGTTGTGCCCGAGACCTATTGAAGTGCTAATGGGTGGTCGTACGGTGGAAGAAATGTTTTGGGCAGAGATGTTTAAGCATATGTGTCATGGCCTTCACATTACTACCGATGATGGTACCTTAGGCAGTCGTGGTGTAACCTTGGATGTATTGCCTCAATTATTAGAGAATGAAAAGTTTGATATGATTTATACCTGCGGACCGCGCATTATGATGGAAGGTGTGGCGAAGCTAGCGAAAAAGTATCAGATTCCTTGCCAAGTTTCCCTGGAAGACTATATGGCCTGCGGCATCGGCGGCTGTTTATCTTGCACCTGTGAAACTACGGGCAACAAGCGTAAGAAAGTCTGTACCGATGGGCCGGTTTTTTGGGCTGAGGAGGTGTTTTCATGAACAGGAAAGTTGACAATGCCTTAGGGGTAAACATTGCTGGCATCCAAATGAAAACACCTGTGATGACAGCATCAGGAACCTTTGGTTTTGGTATGGAATATAGTGACTTTGTTGATTTAAATAAAATTGGTGCCATTGTTGTGAAAGGCACGACTCTCTTGCCGAGGGCAGGAAATCAGGGGCGGAGGATTGCTGAAACACCAGCAGGAATGCTAAATTCCATTGGACTGGAAAATCCAGGGGTGCAGGAGTTTCTGCACGAGATACTACCCCCTTTACGTAAGTATGATGTGCCGATTATTGTAAACATTTCAGGTAATACGGTAGAAGAATATGGTGAATTGGCATCGGTGCTTACCGTGCCTGGAATTGCTGGTTTAGAGCTTAATATTTCATGTCCCAATGTCAAAGAGGGGGGCATTGCCTTTGGTACCCAGTGCCATAGTGCCGCCGCTGTTGTGGAAATGGCAAAACGTAACACAACGCTACCCGTCATTGTGAAGTTATCGCCAAACGTTACGGATATCGTTGAAATGGCCCAGGCGGTAGAACAAGCTGGGGCAGATGCCATATCTTTAATTAATACTTTGCTCGGGATGGCGATTGATATTCATAAATGGCGTCCTGTGCTAGGTAATGTAGTTGGGGGTCTCTCTGGACCTGCAGTCAAGCCGATCGCAGTACGTATGGTATGGCAAGTAGCCAAAGCAGTCAAGGTGCCTATTATTGGAATGGGCGGCATTGTAACCGCCGAGGATGCCATTGAATTTATGTTGGCTGGGGCTAGCGCTGTTGCCGTGGGGACTGGGAATTTTATTAATCCTTGTGCTACGCAAGACGTAGCAGATGGTATAAAGACGTACTTGGAAAAACGTGGTTTAGAACATGTAAATCAATTAGTTGGTAAGGTAAACGTATAATGCATGGAGGTGATATTGAATGAAAGCTGACAATCGTTTAATTGTTGCCATAGATGTTCATACAATGGAAAAAGTTCAGCAGTTAGTAGAACGCTTAGGTACTAGCGTTAGTTATTATAAAGTTGGGATGGAACTCTTTTATAGTGTGGGCAATGAGGTCATTACCTATTTAAGTAAGCAAGGGAAATCTGTATTTTTAGATTTAAAATTACATGATATTCCCAATACTGTCGGGCAAAGTGTAGCAGCCTTAACAGAGCTTACGGGAATATCCATGTTAAATGTACACGCTTCTGGCGGACCTGCAATGATGGCGGCTGCTGCAGAGGCTGTGAAAAGCAAGGCTAAGGATTTGGGGATTGCACCGCCGAAATTAATTGCTGTAACAATTCTCACGAGTATTAATACAAAAGAATGGGCAGATCTTGGCTATGACGTAGAGTTATCGGATCAAGTTGTTCATTTAGCAAAACTAGCAAAAAATGCAGGACTCGATGGCGTAGTAGCTTCACCCCAAGAAGCAGCATTCATTCGCGAGGCTTGTGGTGATGATTTTCTCATTGTTACACCGGGAATACGACCTAGCGGTGCGGCGATTAATGATCAAAGCCGTATTGCCACTCCAGCGGGCGCTCTTTTAAATGGAGCCTCTCATTTGGTGATTGGGCGTCCTATTACAGCGGCAGAGCAGCCTCAGCAAGCAGTCCAAGCTATTTTACAAGAAATGGGGGAAAAGCCATGACCGAAGCAGAAGTAAGACAGCTATTTGTAGAAACAGGTGCTATTTTAGAAGGGCATTTTTTATTGACCTCAGGTTTACATAGTCCTTTATATGTGGAAAAATTTCAAGTGCTTCAGTATCCTCAGCATACAGCAGCCTTATGTAAGGCTTTAGCAGATCGATTTGCAAGTGAACGTGTAGAACTAGTGATTGGTCCGATTACTGGTGGTATTTTACTCGCCCATGAAGTGGGGAAAAATCTTGGTACACGAGCTATTTTTACAGAACGTGAAAATGGTCGTATGACCTTGCGCCGTGGTTTTGTCATCAAACCTGGTGAAAGAGTCCTGATTGTAGAAGATATTATTACTACCGGCGGATCAGTACAAGAGGTCTTAGAGGTTGTACGTGAACATGGCGGCATACCTGTAGGGGTTGGTATATTAGTGGATCGCAGTGGTGCTACAGTGGATTTTGGTATACCTCATCAAGCGCTCCTCAATCTTACCGTAGAAACCTATCAGGCGGATGCTTGTCCCCTTTGTGCAAGTGGACAAGAGATTACAAAACGTGGCAGTCGCAAACTATAAATAAATTAACATAAGTGGTTAAAAAACTATTGAAATAGTAAATGGATTGTGTTATTATATAGAAGTTGGTTGTAACAACAACATCAATGTGGCCCAGTAGTTTAGCGGTTAGAATGCCGCCCTGTCACGGCGGAGGTCGTCGGTTCAAATCCGATCTGGGTCGCCATTTATTATGCGGGAATAGCTCAGCGGTAGAGCATCGCCTTGCCAAGGCGAGGGTCGGGAGTTCGAATCTCCTTTCCCGCTCCATAGGGGTATAGCTCAATTGGTAGAGTAGCGGTCTCCAAAACCGTTGGTTGAGGGTTCAAGTCCTTCTGCCCCTGCCACAATAAATTTTAACCCACAGAGAATACTCTGTGGGTTTTTACCGTTCAATTGCAATAGATGTTGCTGCTTGTTGATTTTGAAAAATTATATAGTAGTGAATATTCGATATTTAATGATGTTTAGAAGGTTTTTTGACAATAATAAAGAATAGGTAGAGTAAGGGGTTGGCTTTAAATGGAAAAGGTCATGGTAGAGATACAAAAGTGGGAAATGCTCGCGACATTGCCGACAGAAGTGGCTGGTTTTGTATTGCAGCAGAATCTAGAAAAACGAGGAACTCAGTATTATATCTTTACCTACGAAAATGAGAAATGTCATAGAAGTTTTTCTGTACTATATGATACTGCGACCAAAGAGTTTTTAGCACGGACGGTTATTGGTTTGACTGAATACTTTGATGTAAATTATATTGTTGCCGATATACAGCTTTTAGAAAAATTATTGAAAAAAAGATTACATAATACATTGCTAAATTTAGCAGAAGGCAAGCAAGAGGACTTAGATAGTATTCTTGTTGAAAAACAAATTCTTCAATGGCCTTATGGGAGAGAGTTGCCTCAGGAAATCGCAGGTTTTACGCTTTTTATAAAACCATGGGAACCTATAAAAATAATTAATGGATCGTATGTTATTATCGATTATAGTGATTTTCTCAATGCCAGTAGCTTGGTGATTTATTATAATATATTTCGGGATGAGTTTTTTGGAGAAATTCGTATTCGGCGTACTCCTCATATGTCAGCAATTTTTGATGCTACTACCTTAGAAAAATTACAAGAATTAATTTCAACTCATCTTACAACTGTTTTAGGAGATGTGAGGGAAAAATTAACCTAAAGATGTTTGATTTAGATATAATTAGGAGCTGAATTGAAGTGGCAAGGATATTAGTATGTGATGATTCTGCTTTTATGCGGATGATGTTAAAGAAGGTTTTAATTGAAAATGGCCATGAAATTGTAGGTGAAGCAGGTGATGGCATGGAAGCTGTCCAGCTGTTTCGCCAACACAAACCAGATTTGGCAACAATGGATATTACCATGCCTAAAATGGATGGGATACAGGCTGTAACCCATATTCATGAAGAAAACCCCTTAGCGAGAATTGTAATGGTTACAGCTTTGGGACAAAGGGCTATTATTACCGATGCACTGAAAGCTGGTGCTGCTGATTTTATTGTAAAGCCTTTTGATGCTGAGCAGGTTGTTGAAACAATAAAGAAGGTTTTAACAAGCTAATCAAGTCATTCCATTGCTTTATAGCCGGAAAGAACTTGACAAGAAAAATCAATGTGGTATAATAATGTTTGTGACTACGGCTTGTGAATGATTTGAAGTGAGTTTAGAAATAAATTCAAAAAAAAGAGATTGACAAGGGCAAGTAAACATAATATAATAGATTATGTTGCTAAGAAATGTGGCCCAGTAGTTTAGCGGTTAGAATGCCGCCCTGTCACGGCGGAGGTCGTCGGTTCAAATCCGATCTGGGTCGCCATTATTATGCCTCGGTAGCTCAGTCGGTAGAGCAGAGGACTGAAAATCCTCGTGTCGGCAGTTCGATTCTGCCCTGAGGCACCACTTATTATGCGGGAATAGCTCAGCGGTAGAGCATCGCCTTGCCAAGGCGAGGGTCGGGAGTTCGAATCTCCTTTCCCGCTCCATTTCATCGGCGGCATAGCCAAGTGGTAAGGCAGAGGTCTGCAAAACCTCTATTCCCCAGTTCAAATCTGGGTGCCGCCTCCAAATTTAATTTGTTTTTTACACCTGCGAGGGTGGCGGAATCGGCAGACGCACCGGACTTAAAATCCGGAGGGTGGTAACGCCCGTGGGGGTTCAAGTCCCCCCCTTCGCACCATTTGCAAAAAACAAAAAACTATCTATAGCATAGAAGGTTATTTGTAAATACATATTTAAAAGTTTCTGATGAAAATCAGAAACTTTTTTTATTAAACGTTAATATTGCTATAGGTATGGGAAATACTAATACTTATAATATTACAATATTGTGAGGTAATTATGGTGAAAACAATATTTCTTAATGCAGCAAAACTTAACTTTGATGGGAAGTTAGATTTTTCGCCTATTTCCAAGCTGACTACTGTCAAAAAATATGATGAAAGCAGCAAAGAGGAAATCTTAAAGCGCGTGGAAAATCAAAATATTGTCATAACGAAAGAATTATCTCTTGAGAGAGACTTACTATTAGCCTTTCCTCCCTCCGTCAAGCTTATCTGTGAGGCTGGTACTGGCTATAACAATATTGATATTATAGCTGCTAGAGAAAAGAATATTATGGTTTGTAATATTCCGAGCTACAGTACGGAAGCAGTAGCTCAATTGGTGATTACATATATTTTAAATTTTAGTTCCTCATTAGTGAAACAACAGGTTATGCTGCATCAGAAAAATTTTGATAATTTCACGCAATACCTACAAGTACCGCATTTTGAACTGCAAAATAAAACCCTTGGTGTGATTGGTGGTACTGGGGCGATTGGCAGAGAAGTTATTAAGATAGCACTGGCCCTAGGAATGAAAATCATCGTTTATAATCGTACACAAAAAAGCTGGAATGATTCTAATGTGCAATTTTTGTCCCTTACAGAGTTATTGCAACAAAGTGATTTTATCAGTCTTCATTGTCCTTTGAATGCTGAGACTCACCATCTTATTAATCGGGAAAAATTAAAAATGATGAAGCCAACAGCTTTTATTATTAATACGGCAAGGGGAGGTATTATCAAAGAAAAGGATTTGATTGAGACGTTACAAAGAAGGGAAATTGCAGGTGCAGCCCTTGATGTTCAGGATCCAGAACCGCCAGCACTTGATAACCCCTTATATACCATGGACAATGTGATTCTTACGCCTCATATTGGTTGGAAGCGTCTAGAGTCTCGGCAACGACTGATAGAACTTATGGCAGGTAATATTGAAAGTTTTATTCAAGGAAAGCCCATTCATGTTGTGAATTAGTGTAGTCAGATAGGTTAGAATTAATAAAATGTTCCAATAATGCAGTAAAAGCACTCAGCAGATGAGTGCTTTTACTAGTTGGGGGCAAGTAAAAATGTTATAATGAAAAGAAAATGCGATTACGTTGAACACTTAAAGGAGATTTTTACGATAAATGAAAAGAAATGTGTATGATCAAGTAGGAATTTTCTATAATGAAGGCACGGTATGGGAGCCTATCATTAGGCAGGAATGGGTGGAGGGATTTCTACGCCAAAAAGCATGGCAGGGAATTCGTGATGAGAAACTTAAGGATACATGGTATCAACTACAAAAATTCATTATTTATTTAAATTATGCGGATAATGATGATTTAAATGAAATAACTTCCGCTGAGTATGGTTTAGCCATTGAATGGTTAATTGAACATATAGAAGATTTTAAAGCAAGTTTAAAGTGTGTGAGAAACTTTTTTAATGTTCTCATTGATTTTTATACCTATTTATTTAATAAAAAAATTATTGCTAATCTTGAGGATCTCAAAAATGCAGCGGATCTGATTGCGGGGGGGAAAAGACTCAATCTTGTGCAAACAGAATCCATGCTGAATGAATTACGTTTATATGAAGAAGAAATCGGTAACTTAACTTCTTTTAATTCGGAGATTAGCAATGACCTAGGAAATGTAATTGCTGGTGCAACAGAAGGACTTATGTTAAAGCTAGGCAAGTACTTTCATGGGGAAGAATTTTCGGAAGATTTTGAGCGTGCCCTATATTTATATATAGGACCCTTTGAGAAGATGCCGGAAGAGGCTGAAGATGAGTTTTGGTTGGGGTTTTGGGATTATTTCTTGTTTGACTATCATTTACTACGGAGTGATTTAAAACCTTTAGAATATTTTAATACTACGAATGGTGAAAAGTTAAACCCGGATGAATATCGTATACTGCAAGAATTGTTACATGCAAAATTTACAGTATTCTATGTTAATAAAATCATAAACGCTTCCTCAGTGGAATGTATTAATTTATTTACAGGTGAAACATTTTCCCTACCCTTATTAGATTTTGATTATAAAGTAGTAAAGAAACTCTTGTTTTTTGGTCATATTTTTCCTACGGGCTTAGTCATGATTAATTACTTGACGAGTGTGGAAATGAGTATTAATCTTAGACGGCGGATCAAAGAGGAAGTGCTGCGGCAAAAAGAAATTTTTACAATGCAGATGCCTGGCGCTACCTTGGAGGAGTTTTTCAAACGTCATGCTTTATTACTGCGGCATACGGTGGGGATTCTCATTACCTTAAGTCAAGTGAATGTTACTCCTATTTCTCAGTTAAATCGCACCTTTCCTCTGATTGAAAGGAAACGTATACCAAATCAAGGGGTAATAAATATGTTGCAGGACCTTACGCTGGCGTATGGACTTTCCGTCTATGATCAAAGATTGATGGAAAAAATGTGGGATGACTTCTCTCAGCTAAATATAATTAGGGTTCGTAAAGCTGCCACCTGGGCAGCAGCTATCTTTTATGCATATACTGAAATTAATAGCATTGATAATGTGATGGTGAAGGAACTTGTGAAACAGACAGACATTACCCTCGCTAGTCTCTATAAGAATCGCATAGAACTTGATAGTGCTTTGCAGTTAGAAACGTTTGATGCACGATATTTAAGCGAAGAAGGGTTTGTAATTTCTTTATTTGAACAGTAGCTAAGAAAAAGTAGAATCTAGTGGAATTTTTAACATGTCAGGAGCGATAATCTTGAACTGTATAAATTGTGGTTTTCAATTGGAAAACGAAGAACAGCAATGCCCTGTCTGTAAGGGGACAGAAAGTAATGTTCAGGTCTTGACAAGGAAAGAAAGGCAAGAGTTTGACGGTATTACTCTTGAACAAGAGGAAACACAGGATGCCTCGGCAGGATATACCTATCATGCGACTGGGCAACGGCAGTATAGCAAATCTTTTACCATCGCCCCGACGAGTCTCTTTACTAAAGTAGTTGTCGGTATAATTTTTGCAGCCTTGCTAGTCCTAGTGTTACCAGTAGCCCTTTTCCTGATTGGGATTACTATTATTAGCGTATATTTTTTCCGGAAGTGATTACTTATCCTTTAGCAAGAAATGTTTAAGCTTGAGATAGTTTGCTGTGAAATAAGTTCCGTTTTGGGCTTCGCGATGATCAAAACCATAGGCGCGTCTGCTAATTGCCAGCACAGGAGGAGCTTGGATTCGTTTGGCTACGGCCATGCCAGTATACAGCTTCCACCATTTTTCTAAATCCATAATAAATTCTTTGGGAGTAGAAAATAGTTCCTTCACCAACCCTTGCTGACAGCCAATTTTTTCTTCTAGTATATCTTCCTTATACCAAGAAAGAATATCTTCAGGAGTAGCACGATTCCAATGTTCCATGAAGGCTTTAAATAAATAATCGTGATACGGATATATAATTGGATCGCCTTTACCTTCATCAACAGCTTGGTCAAAGGAAAGTTCTGCACTTGGGATAATGTCAATTGTTTCTTGGGGAATGACTTCTCGTTTATAAATATGAGTATTCATAAAATAGGCTAAGTCATAAATTTGATGTTTCCAAAGATCGGCTAAGGCGGCTAAAAATCCTGCTTGATCCCCATACAGGGTAGAGTAACCCACCGTCATTTCACTTTTATTGGCATTACAGGTAAAGCCGCCACCAAAAGCGGCAGCGACACCAGCTAAAATCCGTGCCGAGCGATCACGAGCCTGAATGTTTTCAGCGACTATTGGAGTAACCTCTAAACGGATCTTTTCTTTCGTACTGCCGTTTATAATGGGAGTATTACTAAGCTGCTGGATGGTGTGGTCAACGGCTTCTTGAATTGGCATAATCGCATATAGGCATCCAAGATTTTCAGCTAATCTTGCAGATAGATTTTTCGTAGTTTGAGAATTATAAATACTAGGCATATTTACTAATAAGACGTTCTCAGGGCCTAAAATCTTTGTGTAAAGGGCTGCGCTTACAGCGGAATCAATGCCGCCAGAGGCGCCAATAACCACTTTTTTCATCCCGATGGAGCGCAAAAATCGTTCTGTTCCATAGAGTAGGCCTTGATAAATGTTAGCAATGTCCATATCATTTCCTAATGTGATTGAGGAGATAGTAGGCTTGGCAGATGCCAAGTCTTTTTTTTCATTTTTAGATAAATCCAGGGAGATACATTTTAATGAAGGGGAAAAAGGTGGACAATCAGCGATGATTTCACCCTGTTCATTATAGACAGTGCTAAGACCATCAAAAGAATAAATGGTTTTTCCATTGTTTTGTATACCTATATTATTCACATATAATAAAGGGCGATTTACGAGTTGGGCCTGGGTGGAAAAAACCCGATTGCGTTTGCTATTTTTACCAAGGGTATAGGGGGAACTTGAAATGTTAATAAATAAGTCTACGGGACCATTTTCATGAATGATATTCGTAGGATTAATTCCATATTCGTCACTCCAGCCATCTTCGCAGAGGATACAACCAAGTTTGAGCTTTTTACGAGAAAAAATTACGTTGACGGGCTGCAATAATTCAGTAATATTCTTTCCTAATTCAACAGCTAATTTACGCAGGCTATAAAAATGACGGGTATCGTCAAATTCGCGATAATTAGGTTGCAATGTTTTAATGCGGAATGGATATGGGAAATTGTCATCACCCATAAGTTTTCCTTGATATGCTACAAAGCAAGCATTGTATTTGCGAACTCTACCATCATCATTTACTTTGCTCCAATCCATGGCAATATTACCAAATACAATACAAATATCTATAGAAGCTGCAATAATCTGTTCCCCATAGGCACAGCAGTCTTTTAAAAAAGTGATTTGCTCCCAAGTGTCGCCAAGAAAATAACCTGGTACGGACATTTCAGGGAAGATAATCATTTCCATTTGTTGTTGGCGAGCTTCTTCGATCTGGTGTAACATAGTTTGAGTATTTAGATCAGGTCGACCAGGAATTATTTCAATTTGTGCAAGAGCTACTTTAAGCAATGGTATTCACCTCTTCGTATTCATGATCATTCTCTTATTTACTATTTCTATGTTGCGATTAGATATCCTGCCAACATGGCTACAATAAGGAGTCATTCCATGATAGCAGTTCATTGACAAATGGAAATAAGCATAATATACTGTGTAAAAAATAGTGTAGTTGTTGTATAATGTTACTATGCAATGGTAACTTTTTTTTCTTACCATGTTAATAAAAGAGGGATATTTTGAAAAAAACAAATGTTGCCCGTATTTTGGACGGATTTAAAATTAGTTATGAATTACGAGAATACCAAGTGGATGAAAGTGACCTGAGTGCAGAAACAGTAGCGCAAAAAATTCAGGTACCCATAACCCAAGTCTTTAAGACATTAGTAGTGTATGGTGATAAAACTGGAGTTATACTAGCTTGTATACCAGGACAAGTTGAACTGGATTTAAAAGCGTTGGCAAGTTCTAGTGGTAATAAAAAAGTTGAAATGGTGCCGCTAAAGGATGTACAAAAACTTACGGGATATATTCGTGGTGGCGTTTCTCCTTTAGGTACTAAAAAACAATATGCCATATATATTGATGAAAGCATACTACTGTGGCCTTATGTTTCCATTAGTGCTGGCATCAGGGGCTGTCAGATTCTCATTTGTCCTAAGGAGTTAGTGAGGGCATTGAATGGTAATTTGTGCGCCATATCACGAGACATTGCAGTACAATAAAGTCACAATAGTTTTAGTTTTATATGGAGGCAGCTATGAAATTTGATATTCATGAAAGTGTAATAGGAAAGAATGGTCCTTGTCGACTTGGTTATGTGGTGATTCGCAATACCGAGATACAAGGAGCACCCCCGGCTTTAACACAAAAATTCTTTCAATTGCGGGCCGCAATTGCATCGGTTGCTAATGTAGATGGCTTGATGAATGTGCCCAAGCTTGCAAGCGTACTTAATATATATAATCAGGCTAAATTTGATATGACGAGATATAGCTTAGCTTCGGAAGAATTAATTCGTAGAATACTACACCACAAAGAATCCTATTATGTAAATAGTATGGTTACAGTTGCTAATTATTGTTCTATTAAATATTTGTTGCCAATTAGTTTATATGATCTTGATCAAATAACAGGAAATATTGAGTATGGCCTATCAGCAGAGGAGAGTTATATCAATATTAGTGGAGATGTTGTGCCAATAGAGGGGCAACCTTTTTTAAGTGATGATAAGGGCGCTTTTGGGAATCCCTGTACGGATACAAGGCGTACAGCTGTAACCTTGTCTACGAATAGTATCCTAGCAGTGGTCTATGCAGATAAAAAAGTATCACGAGAACAATTAGCGCAGATATTAGACTTTACTAGTAAAATGATTATTCGCTATAGCGGTGGCAGCGTAGAGACCCAAGAAATTATCGATAGTTAAGGTTTAGATTTTGTTTTATATGAAAAAGAATATAGATGTAAGGTGAAGAGGAGTTTTTTATGTATATTAGTACTCGTGGAAAAAATGATAACTTTTTTGCAGCAGAGGCAATTAAAACGGGAATTGCTGGGGATGGCGGATTATTTGTTCCAATGCTTGTGCCGCAGATAAATCAGGAATTCTTAGAAAGTTTAATTGGCATTGATTATAGCAAACGAGCTTTTAAAATACTAAGTTTATTTTTACCTGACTATAGTGAATTGGAGTTAAGCCAATGTATCGAGGCTGCTTATACCAAGGAAAAGTTTGATGACGAGAGAATTGCACCACTAGTACCCATCGGGGATGGAAATTTTTCTCTTGAATTATGGCATGGTCCAACCAGTGCATTCAAAGATATGGCTTTGCAAATACTACCTCAATTATTATCAAAAGCCCTTAGTAAAACGAGTGAAAGTAGAGAGATTGTTATTCTGACAGCCACTTCGGGTGATACAGGAAAGGCTGCTCTAGAAGGTTTTAAAGATGTAGCACAGATAAAAATTATCGTGTTTTACCCGTATGGTGGTGTCAGCCCAATTCAGCGCATGCAAATGGTTACACAAGCAGGTTCCAATGTGACCGTTGTTGCTGTACGAGGGAATTTTGATGACACGCAAACGGGTGTAAAGAATATTTTTAATGATGAAAAATTCAATGCTGAATTAGCAGTACAAGGGTTTCAGTTGTCATCAGCAAACTCCATAAATTGGGGACGACTTGCACCACAGATTGTATATTATTTTAGTGCTTATGCTGATATGGTGAAAGATGGTCATATTGAGATGGGACAACCTGTTAATTTTGTTGTGCCAACTGGTAATTTTGGTAATATTCTTGCAGGTTATTATGCAAAACTAATGGGATTACCTATTGGAAAGTTAATTTGTGCTTCCAATAGTAATAATGTGTTAACAGATTTTTTACAAACAGGTATATATAATCGACAGCGTTCATTCCATAAAACTGTTTCCCCATCAATGGATATTTTAATTTCTAGTAATTTAGAACGTTTATTATATTACATCACAGCAGGGGATACAGCGCAGGTGAAGAAATGGATGACAGAGCTTGCTAATGTTGGAGAGTATAGGATTGGGGCAGAGTATTTGGCTACGATTCAGCAAATTTTCTGGGCGGACTATGTAGATGATAAGGAAACTTTAGAGATGATAGAGGGGATTTATAATAAATACAACTATCTCACCGATCCTCATACGGCTGTTGCTTGGGAAGTCGGAAAGCGCTACTCTCAGCAAACAGGTGATACTACACCACAGATTATTGTATCGACAGCGAGCCCTTTTAAGTTTAACGAAAGTGTATTAACGGCAATTGCAAAGCAGGATAGTATCCAAGGGGAAAATGAATTTGAAATGCTTCAGCGCTTATCAGCGTTAAGCGGATGTCCAGTACCACCAGCTTTAGCAGCATTAGAGGGCGAAGAAATTATTCATAACCAAGTCTGTGATAAAGAAGAGATGCCTGCCCTTATTAAGCAGGTTTTAAAAAGTAGTAAGAAGTTATAAGGAATTTGGATGAAAAGACTTAGCAATTTGCTAAGTCTTTTTTTAGTAAGAATAATTATAGTTAGCATCTCATATATCTTAGTAACAAATGGATGAATATGATGAATTTGGATAATTTAATATTAAAAGGGGGGAGTTTTATGGAACGTAATGCAATGCTTGATGGTGCAAGTAAGGTTTATTACAATTTAACGCCAGCCCAATTAATTGAAATGTCCTTAATCAGTAAAGAAAGCTTATTGACGGAAAATGGCGCACTGCGTGTTTCGACGGGTAAGTATACAGGCCGATCGCCCAATGATAAATTTATCGTGGATTCACCTGGTATTCATGATGAAATTGCTTGGCAAACGAATAAACCCTTTAGTGCTGAAAAGTTTGAAGATTTGTATAGTCAAATGGTTGCTTATATGAAGAACCGTGAAGTGTTTATATTTGATGGTTTTGCCGGCGCTGATGAAGAGTATCATATTAATGTGAGAGTAATCAATGAATATGCCTGGCAAAATCTTTTTGTACATCAAATGCTAATACGTACGGAAGAATTTACCCAGGAGTTTTATCCAGATTTTCAAATTTACTGCCTGCCAGGTTTTAAGGCGGTTCCAGAATTTGATGGTACTCATTCGGAAGCCTTTATTATTCTTAATTTTGAGCGTCGGATGGTGCTAATTGGCGGCACGCAATATGCGGGAGAAATGAAAAAGGCTATATTTACAATCATGAATTATGTCTTACCACAAAAAGATGTCTTATCTATGCATTGCTCGGCAAATCTTGGTGAAAATAATGATGCTGCCTTATTTTTTGGCTTGAGTGGTACAGGTAAAACTACATTATCGGCCGATCCCAAGCGGCAACTCATTGGTGATGATGAGCATGGGTGGAGTGATCAAGGGATTTTTAATATTGAAGGCGGGTGTTATGCTAAATGTATTGGACTACGCTATGAGATGGAACCTCAGATTTGGGAAGCCATTCGTTTTGGTTCGGTGCTAGAAAATGTTGCTATTGATTATAATAAGCGGTTTATAAATTTTGATGATCAAAAAATCACAGAAAATACTCGTGTTGCTTATCCTATCCATTTCATTCCCAATGCACGGATTCCAGGAGTCGCTGGTCATCCCCGTACAATCGTGTTCTTAACAGCAGATGCTTTTGGTGTATTACCGCCCATTGCTAAACTGAATAAGGAACAAGCCATGTATCATTTTTTGTCAGGGTATACTAGTAAATTAGCTGGTACGGAACTAGGGATAACCCAGCACGAAGCTACCTTTTCCGCTTGTTTTGGTGCTCCTTTTCTACCATTATCCCCCCT
>JAPUES010000099.1:0-12962 GCA_027492445.1 Sporomusaceae bacterium
TTACCCATGCTGCTTGGCGTTTACTCATTTCTTCATCGCTAATTTTTAGTATGATGCTACGTTTTGGGATATTGATACTAATGATATCTCCATTATTTACAAAAGCGATTGGGCCGCCTTCCATAGCTTCGGGAGATACGTGACCAATACATGCACCACGAGTAGCACCGCTAAAACGACCATCTGTTAATAATGCTACTTTTAGTCCCATTCCTGTAATAATGGCAGTAGGATTAAGCATTTCCTTCATACCAGGACCGCCTTTTGGTCCTTCATAACGAATGACCACAACGGAGCCATTCGTTACTTTTTTAGCAAGTAACGCTTCAAGGACCTCTTCTTCCGAGTCAAATACTTGGGCTGGTCCTTCAAAAACTAGCATATCCTCTTCCACGGCACTTTCTTTAACAATGCAATTGTCAGGAGCAAGGTTGCCTGATAGTACAGCAATACCGCCTGTTTTGCGATAAGGATTTGCCGTTGTATGAATAACATCACTTCTAGTGATAGCAGAACGTTTAATCCTTTCTGATACCGGACCAGTAACGGTTAAGGCGTCAGTATGAATAATACCAATGGTAGAAAGTTCTTTCATAACAGCGGTAATACCACCAGCTTCATCTAAATCCTGCATATGGTGGGTGCCGCTTGGGCTAAGCTTTGTAATATAAGGTGTTTTAGCGCTTAGTTCATCAAAGAGTGATAAGGGGAGATCAACTTCTGCTTCATTAGCAATGGCAAGTAAATGCAGGACAGTATTCGATGAACCACCAATCCCCATATCTACAGTAATGGCATTTTCAAAAGCCTTGCGGGTCATAATGTCTCTTGGTTTTATATCATTTTTCACCAAGTCCATAATAACGGCACCAGCTTGTTTGGCTAGTTTTTTGCGTGCTCCTAAATAAGCAGCTGGGATGGTACCATTACCCGGTAGTCCCATGCCTAAGGCTTCTGTGAGGCAGTTCATGGAGTTGGCAGTAAAGAGTCCTGCACAAGAACCGCAGCTAGCACAGGCAGACTGCTCCATATTATCAAGTTCCTCAGCATCGATTTTTCCACTTTCATATTTTCCTGCTGCTTCAAACATAGTGCTTACACTAATATCTTTACTTTGATAGCGACCGGCAAGCATTGGACCGCCACTCACTACGACGCAAGGAATATTGAGTCTAGCCGCAGCCATGAGCATACCAGGAACAACTTTGTCACAGTTAGGGATGAGGACAAGGCCGTCAAAGGAGTGAGCACTAGCGACTGCTTCAATAGAATCAGCAATGAGTTCGCGACTCGCCAAGGAAAAATTCATACCTTTATGACCCATAGCGATACCATCACAGACACCGATCGCAGGGAATTCCATTGGTGTACCACCTGCTGCAGCTACGCCAAGTTTTGCTGCTTGGGCAATATCCCTTAGATGGACATGTCCTGGAATAATTTCATTGAAAGAATTAACGATTCCGATTAAAGGTTTATTCAGATCTTCTGCTGTATAGCCCATGGAATAAAATAAAGAGCGATGAGCCGCTTTCGTTGATCCTTTTTTTACAATATCACTACGCATAAAAAAGTCCTCCTTTTGATAATGAAAAAATAAACCTCTTGCCACATAAAGGGCAAGAGGTATCTCTTGAGCTAACACCCTTGTAATTCAGAAGGGATCTAAAAAGTGTAAAGTTGTAATGGTTTTATTATATTTGATTTCGAAATATTGTCAAGTAGAGATTCCTTGGATTATAATATCTAACTACATACTTATTAATTATTTAAGTAGAAAAACATATGTTCCTCAAAAAAATTGTAGAGTAACCCTAATGAATGATATAATAGAATGCGTAATAATTTAAAGAAATTAGGTGGTATGGGTTGTCTAAGGTAAATTCTGCAAAGAAAGCTGTTAAGAATAAAGAAAATAATATAAATCCCCGTCTAATCTCTGAAATAATAGGTGTTTCATTATTGGCAGCGGGTAGTTTGTTTATGGTTAGTTTGCTTGGCTTTAATACTGGGTGGGTTGGGGCATATATTGCTAAGTTATTAAAGTATTCCTTTGGTATAGGATCGATGGTTATACCTGTATTAATGATTATTATTGGTGGTTTTTATATAAAAAAAGAATATGGAATTGTGTATAGTGTACGTTTTTGGGGATTAGCTTTATTATATATATCCTTATTAGCACTCATTCATCATTTTGTAATTCCTGAAAATAAAGAGATTTTACCAGATAGCTTAGTAAATGGCGGCGGTTTTATCGGTGGTATGTTCCTATTCTTATTGCGTAAGTTTTTAGGATTCTATGGGAGCTTAATCATATTATTAGCTTCTAGTTTATGTGGAGTTTTAATTGCCACTACATGGTCATTACATAAAACATTCGTAACTGCTCGCGATCAAGCACAACAAGGATTGTATACGGCTTATGATCAAATTGAAAAGGTAGGAAAAATCTACAACCAAGAAAAAGATCGGCGTTTTGCAAATAGGGAATTTGAAATTAGTTTTGGTGGGGAAAGTTTTTCTACAATAATGGAAGAAAAAGATACACCTAAGGAAAATCCTTTAATGACAAAATTGTTAGAGCAAGCTGCTTTACAGGAACAAGCAGAGAGTCGATTGCAAGCCAATCAACCAGAAACTACTCCTCCAGTAAAAGAAGTAATTGTTGAAAATAATAAAAAACAAGCGAATAAAAGTAAAATTGTTGACGATGGCTCAATCTTGCAGCCTGAAAATACACAACTAGCAGGCTATGTATTGCCGCCTCTTTCTTTATTAAAAAAAACCGCCTTAGCAACAGATGGCAAGCTTGCTAAGGAAGTTGCCAACAATGCACGAATACTTGAAAAAACCTTAGAAAGCTTTAATATTAAAGCAAAAATTATAAATATCAGCCAAGGACCTACGGTTACTCGGTATGAATTAGAACCAGCACCTGGCGTTAAGGTTAGTAAAATTGTTAATTTAGCAGATGATATTGCACTTAGCCTAGCAGCCTCGGGAGTGCGTATTGAAGCACCTATCCCTGGTAAGGCAGCCATTGGCATTGAGGTTCCTAATAAGGTTACTTTAAGTGTACCACTACGGGATGTTTTAGAAAGTGATGATTTTTTACAATCACCATCAAAATTAGTCGTAGCTCTGGGGAAGGATATTGCAGGTAAGACTGTAACGGCAGATTTGGGGAAAATGCCTCATTTATTAGTAGCTGGTTCAACAGGTTCAGGAAAAAGCGTTTGCATAAATACCTTATTAACTAGTGTTTTATTTAAAGCCACTCCCCAAGAAGTACGCTTAATATTAATTGACCCTAAAGTTGTGGAGCTCACTAGTTATAATGGCCTGCCTCATTTATTAACACCAGTAGTGACAGATTCCAAGAAAGCAGCCTCGGCTCTGCGCTGGGCTGTGCAAGAAATGGAACGCAGGTATGAAATGTTTGCTGCTGGTGGAGTACGGGATATTGGCAGATATAATGAAATGATTGAGACATTCCCCGAAGGAGCAGGCTCGAGTGGGGAAAAAATACCCTATATATTGATTATTATTGATGAATTAGCGGATTTGATGATGGTTTCTCCAGTGGATGTGGAGGATGCTATTATCCGCTTAGCTCAGAAAGCAAGAGCGTCAGGTATTCATATGGTACTCGCGACCCAGCGCCCATCTGTGGATGTAATTACAGGTTTGATTAAGGCGAACGTCCCATCTAGAATTTCCTTTGCGGTATCTTCTCAGATTGATTCTCGTACCATTCTTGATATGGCTGGCGCCGAAAAGTTGTTAGGGAAAGGTGATATGCTATTTTATCCAATTGGTATGTCAAAACCCCTTAGAGTACAGGGAGCTTTCATTGCCGATAGTGAGGTAGAACAACTTACGGAGTATATAAAGAAACAAGTAGAACCCCCTGAATATCTAGAAGGAATTACGGCTTGCGAAGGAACTAGCAAAGAAGAAAAAAATCAAAGTCAATTTGAGGATGAATTATTTGAAGAAGCATTAAGGGCTATTCTAGAGGTGAATCAGGCTTCTGCTTCTATGCTACAGCGAAAATTTCGTATTGGCTATACTCGGGCATCCCGATTAATTGATACTATGGAAGAATATAAAATTATAGGGCCGAATATTGGGAGCAAACCTCGTGAAATTATCATGAATTATGATCAGATATATAGTAAGTATCTTACGAAAGAGGCGCAGCCTACGAATGGTGAGGTAGAATAATCGAAGTAGCCGTACATTATGTGCGGCTTTTATTATTATATTAAAATTTTTTAGCATTAAAAAAATTGCAAACAAAGGACAGCCATTCTTTGGCTGCAAAAGATAAATACCTATCTTTTTTCCAAATTACACCTAAATGCCAATAAATTATGGGATCAACAATGGGAATTACTTTAATACACTTCGGATCAAGATCCTGGCAAATTGTTTTTGGCAGTAAGGCAATACCAAAATTAATAGCAACCATTTCCGCAATAAAATCCCAATGGGAGCTTTTGAAGACAATCGTAGGAGTAAAGCCACTTTGAATACAACGTTTAATGATTAGGTTATGGAGGGTAAAACTTTCTCTAAAAAAAATAAATTTTTCCTCTTTTAATTGATGAAGTTCAATTAATGATTGCTTGGCGAGTGAGTGGTCAGGATGAACAATCAGCATTAAAGGTTCATTTATAATAGAAGAAGTTTCAAAAATGTTTTCATCAACCGGTAACATTACAATTCCCATGTCTAAATTACCTTGTTCTATACCTACTTGTACTTCTTGTGAGCCGACTTCTAGTAAGGTCAGGGTAATTCTAGGATAGTTCATAGTGAAGTCTGAAATAATTTTTGAAAAGAATTTAGCGCCAACCATGGGCGGTAAACCGATGGTAATAGAACCGCGTTTTACATTAATAACATCGGATAATTCCGAAGTTAAATTTTGAAAAGAATTGACAATTTGTTCGGCTTGGTGCAGTAGGGCTTTGCCCGCATCCGTCAATTCGATTTGTTTGGCGGAACGATGAAACAATATTACATCTAATTCTTCTTCTAATAATTTAATCATTTTACTAATCGATGGTTGTGTAATGTGTAGTGATTGGGCAGCCTTTGTAAAACTAAGATGATGGGCTACTTCTATAAAATAGGTTAAATGGCGAATATCCACGCTAAGAACTCCTTTATTTTATAATCAAAATAATATAAAAAATAAAGCCAAGATTATTGTAATGCCTTTGCATAATGCTCGGTACCTTTTCATACATATCAGTAAAGAAGTTTTGTATGAAAAAAGGGGTGCCTATGGGTTACTTACGATTCATTCTATGTTTTATAGTCATCATTATATTATCAGCGATTGAACCCATTGCTATACAAGCGATGGACAGCAATGTATTATCGAAAATTATTATTAATCTACCAAGTTCTACCCTTGAATATTATGAAAATAATCAGTTAGTAAAGGAATATTCTATTGCTATTGGCAAGCCATCCACGCCAACACCAATCGGCTTATTTCAGATTATTGACAAGGAGATAGACCCTTGTTGGTATCCTCCTGACAGAAGAGGGGTTGTAGTACCCTCAGGACCTAATAATCCTTTAGGCTACCGTTGGATGGGATTTGAAGCTAATTATGGAATACATGGTACCAATGCTCCTTGGTCCATTGGTTTAGCAGTGTCAAATGGCTGTATTCGTATGCAGGAAGAGGAAGTTGAGGAGTTATTTCCCTATGTTCGAAATAATACACCTGTACAGATTACCTATGACCGAGTAAAAATTAGAATTGATAAAACAGGGCAAGGATCCATCGGTATTTATCCCGATGTCTATCAATATGAAAATATTACATTAGAGAAAGTGAAAGAGAAATTAAAGGACGAGGGATTAGATAATATAGTGGAAGATGATTTTTTATCACAGTTAATAGTAGAAGAAAAAGGCAAACAAATACCCTTTGCGACCCTATATAATATAAAAATTAATAATAAAAAGTTAAAAGAATATTTAATATCTTGGGACAATAAAATATATGCGCCCGCCGTTGCAATCGCAGATTGTCTAGATGTAAAAATTGAGTGGGATGAACAGCAGAAATTAATTCGTGGTAAACAACATGCTGCACCAGGCATGGTTAAAAATAATATTTTATATGTTGAAATTGAGCATTTACCTACATTATTTGGGGTAAAACAAAGCTGGGATGAGGGCAATAACTGTCTTCTAGTACATGCCACAGAATTATTACTCAAAGGGCAGCTGGTTACCTATGATATAAGATCTGTAAAGGGTTGTTTATATGTACCAATTATCAGTGTTGGTAAAGCCTTGGGCCACAAGTTAGATTGGAATAGAGAGAGTAAAACTCTTTGGTTAGGTAGCCGCAAGATAGCTGTAACGATGCTCGGAGAAGAACTTTATATTGAGGCCAGTAAAATTAGCGATTATTTTAATCAAAAGGTTATATGGGATGAAACGGTACAAGTATTAGATATAAAAGGGGACTGCTGTTTGATGGATTATTCCATGTATCTAGGAGAAATGGCCGATTGCAATGAATAGTAGGACATACTTACGTTTTTTAATATCCATCTTAATAATGTGATATAATATAGATAGAAAATTATTAAAGTGAGGTAAATTTTTTTGAAAAAAGCAATCATTGAAATGGATAAAGGCTCAATTGTTATTGAATTATTTGAACAGGATACACCTAAAACCGTGGCTAATTTTGAGAAACTTATAACAGAAGGCTTTTATGATGGCGTAACTTTTCATCGAGTGATAAAAGGTTTTATGGCACAAGGTGGTTGTCCGAATGGAACGGGGACAGGTGGTCCTGGTTATACCATTCCTTGTGAAACAAAAGGCAATCCCCACAGTCATGAACGCGGCTCCTTATCCATGGCCCATCGTGGACCTAATACTGGTGGCAGTCAATTTTTTATCGTCTATGAACCACAACCACATTTAAATGGTGTACATACTGTCTTTGGTAAAGTAGTAGAAGGCATGGATGTAGTAGATAGCATTGAGCAAGGTGATACTATGAATAAGGTTACAATTGCCCACGATTAGTTCTTAAAGTAGGTAATAAGGGGTGGTAATACTCCACCCCTTATTATTAATAATGAGGTACAAAATGGAAAACGTTGATATAATTATATTTTTAATTGTTACTGGTTTCATGGCCTCATTTATAGATTCCGTAGTAGGTGGAGGCGGTCTTATTTCCTTACCAGCCTTACTATTAACGGGGCTACCGCCGACAATGGCTCTCGGTACTAATAAAATGGCTAGTGTAATGGGGAGCCTTACCAGTACTCTTTCTTTTCTACGCTCTGGGAAAATTAATATTCATTTAATAAAATTTTTATTTCCTCTTTCCTTTTTTGGTTCTGCTCTTGGAGTTATTACAGTACAACAAATACCTTCCCAATTTTTAAAACCATTGGTAATTGTGATGTTACTTCTTGTTACTATTTATACTTTTATGAGAAAAGAATGGGGCGATACATCAACCTATCAGGGAATAACAAAAAAGACAGCTTATTTAAGCGGTCTTGCTGCTTTTTCTATTGGTTTTTATGATGGTTTTTTTGGACCGGGGGCAGGTTCTTTTTTTATTTTTGCATTTTTAATGATTGGTTTTGATTTTGTGGTAGCCGCCGGAAACTCTAAGGCTCTCAATTTTGCCAGTAATATTGCTGCGGTCGTCACGTTTATATACTTTGACTGTGTTCATTATTATTATGCCATTCCTATGGGGATTGCTATGATCTTTGGTGCTATTGCTGGCTCTAAATTAGCCATAAAAAAAGGAGCAGCTTATGTTAGACCATTGTTTTTATTTATGTCAATTCTATTGATTGGTAAGCAAATCTGGGATGTAATGCATTAGTTTATATCCTTATTATATAATTTTGGTATTTGGGGAAGATAAGGTTAGAATAGTCTAATGATACCAAGTAAAATTAAGATTATGCCTGGTAAATATGGGAAACTTTTTTTAATTCTTTCTGAGATAAAATATACTGAAATATAGCTACCGGCACTGATTACCAAAATTTGAATGATACCCATAATAAGAGGAGTGTAAAAAGGTAAGGGTTCCATTAATGTAGTAGCAAAGGTAGCAATCATATTATCTACACCAAGGGCAAAGCCCAGAAATAATGCTTCTAAGGGATTAATGCCTTGGGAGTGATCCACATCAGCCAATTCTGGATTAGACATAATATTAATAACTAAGCGACCAATAGAAAAAGTTAACGGACCTGTCAGTGTTCCACCGGTAATAATATTTGATAAGACATCCTTTGATAAAAGTTCTCTAATGAGGCTAAATAAGCCAATGAAAATCAGTAATAATGCACCAAATAATAAAGCTAGCTGGGTATTTATAAAGGCTCCGACTAAAGATGCCGTAGCCATACCTGCAGTTGTACACAAGATGGTAATAATACATACAATTGATATTGAAGTAATTGGTATACAAATATTCTTTAAGCCGTAGGCAATGCCAGCAACAAAACCATCAATACTTACGGCAAGTCCTAAGCAGAGGATATAAAATAAATTCATTATTTCAGCCTCCTGTGGGTGAGTAATTGAGAGTTCTGTCTGAATTAATATATGGAATAAAATAAAAATTGGTGACGATAGAATTATATTATTTGAAATGATTTTTCAAATAATGAATTTTTATGTTATAATAAGTAATTAGCAGATAAATTGTGTTTTTGAGGTGAGAATGTGGATTTTGGCTTAGGTAAAGTATTACCAATAAGTATTGAACAGGAAATGAAAAGTTCCTATATCGATTATGCGATGAGCGTTATTGTTATGAGGGCATTGCCTGATGTTCGTGATGGCTTAAAGCCTGTTCATCGTCGTATTTTATATGCAATGCATGAAGCAGGGATGGCATCCAATAAACCTTACAAAAAATCAGCACGTATCGTCGGTGAAGTACTTGGTAAGTACCATCCTCATGGTGATAGTTCAGTGTATGATGCCATAGTACGTTTGGCTCAGGATTTTTCAACGAGATATTTAATGGTGGATGGACATGGTAACTTTGGCTCTGTTGACGGTGATTCGGCAGCGGCTATGCGTTATACTGAGGTTAGAATGTCTAAGGTAGCTGAGGCTATGCTTGCTGACATTGAAAAAGATACAGTGGATTTTAGACCAAATTATGATGAATCATTAGAAGAACCTAAGGTTCTGCCATCGAAGGTTCCTAATCTTTTAGTAAATGGATCGTCAGGGATTGCCGTAGGTATGGCTACGAATATTCCACCACATAATTTACGAGAAGTTATTGATGGCTTGATTATGATGATTGATAATTCGGATGTAACCATTCCCGAATTGATGACAGCGATTAAAGGCCCTGATTTTCCTACAGGCGGCCTTATTTTAGGTGATGAAGGTATTCGCTCCGCTTATACCACTGGCCGTGGTGTAGTAAAGATGCGTGCCCAAACTCGCATTGATAAAATGGCAAATGGCAAACCGCGCATTATCGTGAATGAAATTCCATATCAAGTGAATAAGGCAAGACTCATTGAAAAAATTGCTGAGCTTGTTAGAGATAAAGTGATTGATGGCATTACAGATCTTCGTGATGAAAGTGATCGTAATGGTATGCGCATTGTAATTGAACTTAGAAGAGATACCAATGCAGAAGTAATCTTAAATCAATTATTTAAGCATACCCAACTACAAGATACTTTTGGTATTATAATGCTTGCTTTAGTTGATTCTAGCCCAAGAGTACTTAATTTAAAAGAAGTATTATATTACTATCTTGAACATCAAAAAGAAGTGATTGTTCGCCGTACAAACTATGAACTAGCAAAAGCAAAAGCTAGAGCTCATATTTTAGAAGGTCTTAAAATAGCCCTCGATCATATTGATGCTGTAATTCAAGCAATTCGTGCTTCTAAGACGGTAGATGTTGCTCGCGCGGCTTTAATTGATGGCTTTAATTTAAGTGAAAAGCAAGCACAAGCTATTTTAGATTTGCGTCTACAACGTTTAACAGGTCTAGAGAGAGAAAAAATCGAAAATGAATATAAAGAGCTTTTAGCTTTGATTGAATGGCTAGAATCTGTGTTAATGGATGATCAAAAAGTGCTTGATATTATTAAAAATGAATTATTAGATGTGAGAAAACGTTTTGGTGATGATCGCCGTACCATTCTTACAATGGATACCTCTAACATGGCAATGGGAGATTTAATTGCCGAAGAAGATATTGTCCTCACTCTTACTCATTCTAGCTATATTAAGCGACTACCTGTTGACACCTATCGCAATCAGAAACGTGGCGGTCGAGGCGTGGCAGGTATGGGGACTAAAGAAGAAGATTTTGTGGAGCATTTATTTGTAACTACCACACATCATAATATCTTGTTCTTTACGAATCGGGGAAGAGTATATCGGCTGACGGGTTATGAAATACCAGAAGCTAGTCGTACGTCAAAAGGAACATCCATTGTAAATCTATTACCTTTAGAAGGAAAAGAGAGAATTACAGCGGTGATTCCGATTAAAGAATTTTGCAATACCCGCTATTTATTTATGGCCACTGAAAAAGGTATCGTAAAGAAAACAGAGTTAATGGAATTTAATACCGCCAGGAAGACGGGTTTAATTGCCATTAATCTAGATGAAGATGATGATTTGATTGGCGTAAAATTAACGAATGGTGAGCAGCATATTCTTATGGGGACGCGCGATGGACTTGCTATTTATTTCCCAGAAACGGATGTTCGTCATATGGGACGTACAGCCCGGGGCGTAAAAGGTATTAACTTACATAAAGGTGATGCTGTAGTTGGTATGGATACCCTCAAAAAAGACGGTGAAGTACTAACTGTGAGTGAAGAAGGCTATGGAAAGCGTACTGCTGTGAGTGAGTATCGAGATCAAAAGCGTGGCGGTAAAGGAGTTATTAATCTTAAAGTTACTGAAAAAACAGGTCGAGTGGTTGGTATTAAAATAGTACAACCTGGTCAGGAACTGATGTTGATTAGTAGTGATGGTATTGTTATCCGCATTGATATTGATGAGATTTCCGTTATCAGTCGTAATACCCAAGGCGTAAAATTAATGCGTACTGGTGAAAAAGATAAAGTAGTAGCATTAGCTGCTGTTGAGAAAAAGACGGATACAGATTAAGGTTTGACAATAAGGGCTGTGGTAAACTCGTTTATGAGTTTACCACAGCCCTTATTTAATGACTATTTTGTTTTTTCTTCCATCGGTTTATACTCTTTTAATCGAGAGCGAAATGCATTACTAACCTCTTCATCTTCATCGATGAGATAGATACGACCAGGGATGCCATTCTTATCATAATCAATACCGCTCCACCAAATGGCGACTTTAATATTATCATACTTTTTAATAGAATCAAACATGGTGTTAATCCACTGTACTTTGTTACCACCAACAGAATTTGAGCCGAATTCGCTAATCATAAAAGGTTTTGGAAAAAGTCCAAGGTATTCATTATATAAGGGGTCATAGATTTGATTAAAATCACGCCACTGTTCTCCAGGGAAATAGGTGCCAGTATTATAGCCAGTTAAACCAATGACATCCACATATTCATCACCAGGATAATATGTCATATAATGGTTCCATTTAAAGTCAGGACGAGAAACATCATGAGGATTCCAGACCCAAATAACATTATCGACATCATGCTCATTAAAAATAGTATGAATATAAATCCATAAGGCCTTATAAAGTTCAGCATCTTTACCAGTATAGTAAGCAGAATACCAGCACCAGTCCCCATTCATTTCATTGTTAAGGCGAAAGATTATAGGATGACCAAAGGTTTTAAGCTGCTTAGCATATTCATGTAAATAATCATCATAGTGACCGTCGAGAATGTCATAGATGACACTAGCATTAGGATTTTGATGATTACCTGACAAAGCGTTAGCAAGACCAGGGCGAATGGTCTGCAGGGTAAGTTCTACATAGTTATGATTTTCATAGGCCTTTTGGAGGCCATAGAGTGGCAAAGCTTCATCGAGAGTTTGATAACGCAGGATAAAAGAAAATTTCGACTCAAGCTTTTCTTCTAGTGTTGTTAAATACCTCATGACTTCTGGTGCTGAGGGCTCAAATACACCCCACTGCAGGGTACTAGTAGGAGCAAAATATTTTTGCCAAAAAGCTTTAGTTTCAGGATTCATCTGAGTCTTAGAATGACCGTAAGGTTTATTCATGTAAGGGGTTCCTTGTGGATTAAAAGCAGTAAAGCTATTAATGATATCCAGCTCATTTTCAATGGGCTGATTGGATTTTATAAAAATAGTATAAACTTCATTGCTATTTTTAATGATCTCTCCGCTAACATAGTAATTTTTATCATTAGGTACCTTCGATAAATGCCGTCTTGTCCATTTTAATAAATGCACCTTATAATTATTTTTAAAGAATGTTTCATCACGCTCAATACTATGATCTTTAGTATTATCAGTAAAACGGTTGCCATAATGTATGTAATCATGAGCATTTGAGGCGGTATTAGTAAAATTATCATAATAAACTTCTATTGTTGTTTGATCATTTGTAAATAAGGTGCGGATGGGTGATAAAGATACATCAACATTCATATTGATAGGGTAATTTATCGAGTAGCCATTGGCATAATCCGTATAGTGATTCAACCAAGTATTATAATTTTCAATGGTCTTAAAATCATCGTGTGGTTGTCTGCTATCATCAGTAGTGATAGTACCATTAATAATATAGGTTTTCTCATTAGCAGATGAAGGGGATACAAATAAGGTTAAGTAAAGGCATAACAGGATAGAAAATAACATAGTCTTTTGTAAGAAAATATTTATAATAATCACCTCATATATAATTCGAAAATAGACTATATAATCTATTTCATTCTTATTATACCTGACTATACGGTATAAAAAAAT
>JAPUES010000099.1:13062-19117 GCA_027492445.1 Sporomusaceae bacterium
TGATTAGTCTTTAGCTTTTACATTCCATACGCAAGCTGCTAAAAGGAATGATATTACAGCAGAAGCTACCCAAAAATCAGCAGCAAGAGCAAAATCATAAATCTTTTTGCCATTAACGATGGTCATATGTGACTTAATTAAATAACCACTGACAAGTTCTTGGGCAGCAGCGCCACCATAACTGAGGAGGCCGATCATGCCCATCGCTGCTCCAGTAGCACGCTTAGGACAAATATCAACAGCCATTAGACCACCAAGGTAGCAGACAAGTGCTCCCATCGTGAAACCATAGACAACCATACTACCCATATCTACCCACTTACTAGCTGGTGCCCATACAAAAGCAGCAATGGCAGCAGCATATAATATACCATAAATCAAAGCAGGTACATTACGTCTGTGATTAAAGAACTTATCCGATACGATACCGCAAGTGAGAGCACCAAAAATTCCAGCAAACTGCATAACCCCGAGTACGCCACTAGCGCCCATGGTTGTATAACCTTTTGCTTCTGTTAAATAAACAATACCCCAACTTTCAATAGCATAACGCGCAATATAACAGAATAGACTAGCCATACCAAGTGTCCAAACAGCAGGGTTTTTTACAACTTCCCATTGTAGAGCACCAACAGATTTATCTTTTACCACAATCTCAGCATGGTCATTTTTAAAATCAGCAACATTTGGTAAACCACGAGTTTCAGGTCGATCGGACATAAAGAAATAAATGATAAAAGAACCAAACATACAAACGATACCTGGCATAATAAAGCCCATTTGCCAGCTGTAAGCGCCTACGATTGCAGCTGTTGCTACATAGGTAAAGGCAGCACCAAGATTATGACTAGTAAACCAAACCCCATAAAAAGTCCCTCGTTCTCTGTTACTAAACCAATGATTCAAAGAAACAATACAAGGACCAGCGCCATAGGATTGGAACCAACCATTAAGACCCCATAATACTACGAGTGGGACATAACTATTACAAAAACCCATTGCTACGCTAATAATAGATGACATAAAAAGTCCCATTGCAAAAAAACGTTTATTATTCATTCGATCAGCTAAGAAGCTGTTGGTAAACTTACCAATACCATAGGTGGCAAAAAATACCGATCCCATAACACCAATTTGCTGAGCATCAAGCACTCCAGCAGCCATTAATGGTTTTTTGATAACGGAGAAACTAAGTCGTAATACATAAAATAGTGCATAACCTAAGGTGATGGATGTAAATACTTGCCAACGTACTTTATTAAAAGCTGTTGCGATTTGTCCTTGATCACCGGCCATTAAGGGCTTATCTGGACCTGTCATCATAAATTTCATAATACTTTGAAACATGTTACACCTCTTCTTTCTTTAATAAATCTTGATATAATTATTTTGTATTGATTCAGAGGAGACGCTTCGATAAAGAAGCGTCTTCCATCTGAATAATAGTTATTAGATTAATAAGCTGAGTCTCCGCCATTCGCTAATGTTTTAGTAGTGGCATCAACCATTTTAGTGCCAGTGTAATATAACATTCCAGGAGTTGGAGCAGGTACTTTAATACCTTTCTTAATCAAGAAATTGCGAAGTACTTCAGGCTTGTCAGAAATCATACCGTCAACACCCATAGCTAACAATGTTTCCATAGCTGCTTCATTGTTTACAGTCCAAGGTACAACTTTCATGCCTAATTTATGAGCTTCCGCAACCAGTTCAGGAGTTAATTCTTCCCAATATGGGGAAACAACATCTGCTTCAATTGCTTTAGCGGCTTTCACATAGTTACCTTTGAAATTATCAATGTCTAGACCACCCATCCAAGGTGAAGCACCAGGTTTACCAACTTGGCGATAAAGTCCATCTGGACCCCAAGATTCTTGTTCACAAGTAAGGGCTACTGTCGTAATATTTTTATCTATTTTACGGACTTCTTGAAGGGTTTTCCAATCAAAAGATTGAATGGTTACGCGATTTTCCATATGATACTTTTTAACAACTTCCATTACTTTTTGTACAAAAAGTTTAGGTGAAGGATTTAAAGGATCAACAGGATCTACATAGGATTTAGTTTCAATATTAAAGATAATATCTTTATTGCCATAAGCAATTGCTAGCTCAAAGACTTCATCTAATGTAGGAACTTGAGTACCAGGTACTGATAATTGAGTTCTGCCATGCCCTTCATAGTAATCTCCAGCAGCAGGATTCATAGTACCTAAATCGTAGGCTTTAATTTCACCTAAAGTCATGGTACGCATATCAGGCTGTTGACCATCCTTTACATAATTACCATGAGAGTCTTTAGCAAGGTGAGTTTCTAACTTTGGATTATGACTGATGACAAGGCGACCATCTTTTGTTAGTTGCATATCCATTTCTAGAGTACTAACACCCAAATTCATAGCATACGCAAATGCCGCAAGGGTATTTTCTGGACGCGCATCACGACCGCCCCGATGTGCTTGTAGGTCAAAACCGTTTACCACTGCCTTAGCTTGTACATCAGGTATATTTACCCCAGATACTAATACTGCTGCAGCAACCCCTGCAAGAAAAAAACGTTTCCAAGATTGTTTATTGTTTTTCATACTATACTCCCTCTCTCTATTGTATAAAAAATTTATACTTGAATTATCGCATTATATTGAAAACTTAGGTATCAGCAAAATGTCTGATTTTTAGGTAAGAAAAAAAAGATTATTTGTGTAAGAAAAAAACTGACAAAAAAGCGAGTAAGGAAAAATCCTTACTCGCTTTTGGCTGGCAACAACCCATATTTAAGTGCATATTCTACTAACTCACTTTTCTTTGAACAATTTAACTTTTCCATCATCCGTGTTTTATAGGTATCCACTGTTTTTACACTAATACAAAGGAAAGTGCCGATTTGACTCATGGAATAACCTCGCACAATAAGCTTTAATACTTCCCTTTCCCGGGAACTTAGTAAAGTGTAAGGATTACTAAGGTTCTCTTGTGTATTCGTCGTCAACAAACTATTTAGCAATAATTGGGAATTGTGAGGGTTTAAATAACGCTGACCACTGGCAACTGTTTTTACCGCAATGAATAACTCTGTATCTAAAGCATGTTTTTCTACATAACCTAAGGAACCTGATCGCATCACTTCTTGAATGTATTGCTCATCATCGTACATGGTCAAAACTAAAATTTTAATATCATGGCCGCGACTTTTAATTTCCTTAATACATTCAAGGCCCCCCATAACAGGCATGGATAAATCGATAATAAGGACATCGGCGGCTATTGAGCGTAATAAATCTAAAACTTCCTCACCATTTGCTGCTTCAGCGATTACGACAAAATCACCTTCATTATTGAGCAATAATTTTAGACCAGCTCGCAGCACGGAATGGTCGTCCGCGATAATAATTTTAATCTTAGATTTCATAATATTTCCTCACTCCAAACATCTATAGGTAGAGTCACAGTAATTGTTGTTCCGCTATTGCTAATAGAGTGCAAGTTAAACGTTCCTCCTAATAATTCAACACGTTCTTTCATGCCATAAACACCGAGGCGGTTATTCTGGCGAGCTATTTCTAAATCACCTGGTTTTAATCCTAAACCATTGTCAGAAATGATAAGTATAATAGTGCTGGCTGTTTTGATGAGTTTGATGTTTACATAGGAAGCCGAAGCATGCTTGCAGATATTCGTTAAACTTTCTTGTAAAATACGGTATAGTGCTAAGGAAACCTCATTGCCAATTATTAACTTATCATCAGGGGCAGAAAAATTCGTGTTAATTTGATAATGATTACTGAACTGATTAATATATTTATCCATAGCAGCGATAATTCCTAGGTCATCTAATACGGGAGGGCGAAGCTCAACAGCCATTTTTCGTATTCCATCTAAAACGTTAATGGCTACATCCCTAGCACCTAAGAGCAATTCTTTTTGCGTATCATCCTGTAACTTTGATAACAATACTTTCATATAAGCAAGTAAGGAAGCTAGAGATTGGCTAGTTTCGTCATGGAGTTCTCGAGAAAGCCTTTTTCGCTCTTCTTCTTGAACGGTAAACAGCTTATTCATTAGATCAGTACGCATTGCTTCTTTAGCTCGTAGCTCTTTCAATAAACGATTATTTTCAAAATCTTTTTCTTGCAGGCTAGTAACCATATCATTAAATACCAGTGCTAAGTGCCCCACTTCATCTTCCGCTTTAATTTCAGCTTGCACAGAAAAATTGCCCAATTGTATTTGCTGTGCAGCATTGGTCAGGCTATGAAGGGGATAAATAATCACATACGCTAAGCGGGTGGCACCAATAACTGCTAATAAGCATATTAAAAAAGTAGTAATAAAAAATTCATTAAGATTTTTTTCTAATAAATTTTGGGTACTAATTTCTGAGATGCCTACCCTTACAAAACCAATTGCGCCATTTTCAATAGGTACAGTAATTTCGCGCAGTGGACCTTCGTTACTATTTATTTTAAGTGCACGATATTCACTATGTATTTCCGTTAGGTTATAAGCAGGTAGAGAATGACTATCCTTTATGTTTGGTGATAATGGTAATCCCTTTGGTAAATCTCCAGCAAAGGTATTGGCAATAATACTACCAGCAGAATCGGTAATTAAAATATACCGAACATCGTCATTATTATTTTTAGTTCTATTAATGCGATCAAATAAAGCATAGTGGTCATCGAGTAAAATATCATTACTACTAAGTGCAGCAATGTTAGTAGCTACTTCTACGCCTCGTTGTTCAATTTGGAGATCTAGTAGTCGAGTTGTGGTTTTAATCATGATGATACCAATAATGAGACTTAATAATAATAACATCCCAATAATAATACCATTAATCTTATAGTAAATACTTAATTGTCGTAACCATCTCATAGTAGGATACTCGTCCGTTCATATAATTCTCGTAATGGTTCGTAAAGCTCAGGGGTTGGTATAATGAATTTATCAATTATTAAACCTTGCATGGCTTCAAATACTTCTGGATTTTCATGCATTGTAAGGAAGATATGACGTAGTTGTTCCTTCTGTTCGGGTTTAAATTTTTTATTAATTACAATAGGGCCTGTTGGGGCTGGATCTAGTGAAGCAATAATGCGGATATTAGATACAAGCTCGGGAGTTTTTACTTTAGCATACTCATAAATTTGACTATCAAAGCTTGCACCATCGGCAATTTTATTTGCAACGGCCCATAAAGATTTATCATGACTATAGGTATAAAAGTATCGATCAAAGTATTTCTCAGGAATCGTATTTCGTTGCCGAAGATAGTTTTCCATAACCATATGTCCTGAATAACTGAGGGGATCAGTAAAAGCAAAAACTTTTCCTTCCAAATCACCAATCGTTCGAATAGCGCTATCCTTATGGACAATAACTTCTGCCGTATAAAAAGAAGTACCTGAATGCTCAGCCATTACAAATAGTTCAATTTCATTCATGCCACGATAAGCACTATAAGCACCGGTAGATAAAAAAGCAATATCAACGTCGCCATTCGCAAGTAACATATTAACTTCAGCATAAGTCTTACGTTGTACTAATATGGTTTGCCGACCTGTTTTACTTGAGACATAGTCAGCAATTTTACGATAATAGCCAATTGTTTCATGGGGGGACATAACAGAAGCTAGAGCAATTAAAATTGGACGTTGGTCGGAATCACTCTTATTTGTGATAGGAGAATTTTCAGAGGATTGGGTAAAATCAATATAGGGAACGGTATTCTGCTTGCAACCAGTGGTGAATAACAATGAACAACAAAAAAAGAGTAGTGTAATAAGCTTCATCTATATCATCCTTTATATAAGTGATTCTATTATATAGTAGACTTAGAGGAAAACTATAAATAGAGATTAATTTTATATTATTATAACATATAATGAAGGAAAGCAGTAAAAGGGGAAAAAATGATGAAAAAGATGAAATAGTGTTTGACAGAGGTACAGGCTTATGGTAATATAAATGAGTTGCCAGTTGGTCTGGCGGAAAACAAGAAAAATAACATGTTGACATAAAAGATTCAATGTGTTAAACTAATACTCGCCCCTAA
>JAPUES010000100.1 GCA_027492445.1 Sporomusaceae bacterium
CTATTATTCTGACCTTAGCTGGTGGCTTGGCATTTGGTCCTTGGTGGGGAACTGTTTATGTTGTGCTTGGCGGTTTATTTGGAGCATGCTTATGTTTTTCCATTGCGAGAACCTTAGGACAGGAAAAAATGAAAAAATACTTAGGACGATTTTCTCATATTGAAGCCTTTAATGACCAGATTGTAGAACATGGCTTTCGTACTATGCTAATTATGCGACTGGTGCCGATCTTTCCCTATGATCCTGTTAGTTATTTTGCAGGATTATCTAGTATACGCTTTCGTGATTATGCAGCGGCTACTGCTATCGGTATGGTGCCTGGTGCTTTTGCTTATAATGTGCTGGGATATTCTCTCACAGATATATTATCACCCACATTCTTACTAGCGATAGCCTTGGTAATGCTTGTAATGTTTACACCCTTGGTATATCACTTTGTAAAAAATAAATAAGAAGATTTTTGGTATATAGTAACGGGTTCTAGTTTGAAGGCGAGAAGAGGAAAATCCTACCTGAAAAAGAATTTTTTAATGCTTTTTTAAATTCGCGGTTTTTTAGGCACAGTTGTTTCAAAAAAACCTTTGGTTTTATGACATGCACATAATAAAAAATAGAAAGGGGATAAAAGTTTATGACAGTACGAATGGATTGTGGTGAAAAATGTGTAAGTTTCTATGTAGAAGGTGATATTTATGATGAACATGCAGAGTGTTTGCGTGATATGATTAACTCCTATGTTCGACGAGGCATAAAAGATTTAGACCTTAAGCTTTGTACTACATATTATATTAGCAAAAATGGGCAACAATGCTTGCAGAGATTAAAGGATAGACTGGAGAACCAAGGGGTGTGGTTATCTGTTAATGGGCAACCTGGGAACATGAACTAAATAGATAAAAATATAACGCCGAAAAAGGCTATTTTTTTCACATTGAGATTGAGAATAAGTATCAATCTCAATGTGAAAAAGAGGAGGCTTTTAGGGAACTACTGTATGATGGAATTTAAGATGGTAAACAGGCTTGATAACAAAAGTAAAAATATCTGTTATTAAATTTAGGGAAAGTGTAAAAGGAGTAGATGTTAGATATGGCACATTATAGTTTAGCGATGCTAGCGCATGCTTTTGATGTAAACCACAATGAAAAGAAGGTAGAAAGATTTTTAGCTTGGCTCACGATTGAACTTGCAGCAACAATCTGTGGCAGTAAACCTTCCACCATTTTGACATTGATTGATACCAAACAGCAAGCCTTACTTACTATGTGGAAAGAGCATGGATGCAAAGTTTTGGACAGTACATTGGTTGAGTTCATCAGCTTACGTTCTGCTGAGAATAAAGAAACAATATTATTTTATCGGTCAGATGTTTTGGAAAAATGTATTACGAATACTCATCATAAGAATTTTCTGCAGAGCCTAGGATATAGAGTAAATGAAGGGGTCGACGCGTGTTTAGCATTACTGAAAAAACGCTTTCAATGCTGCTGTCCTCATGAAATGGGAGTATTATTAGGAATACCATTGAAAGATGTGCTAGGATTTATGGCTATGACAAATTTACCACAGACTTGTCGCAAAGAGTGGTGTATTTACGGTAATCAGCAAGTATCTCTTGCCGTTATGCAAAAATTCGCTGAGGATCGATCTTTTGTGACTTGTATGCTTACTGAAGGAATAAAGCCTTACGAAATTATGTGTGGGAATTTTCAAGCTAGTCATATTGCATAGAAAAATCTAAAATTAGGTAATGAAAGAAGGAATGAATACATGAATAAGGTGCTTAGTGATTTATTGCCCGGGGAAAAAGGGATAGTAAAAAAGGTAATTGGCAGTAGCATGATAAAAAGACGGATTATTGATATGGGCGTTGTCACGGGAACTGTAATTGAAGTGCAAAAATTTGCACCTCTTGGCGATCCAATGGAAGTGAAAGTAAAAGGCTTTAATCTTTCCTTGCGAAAAGCAGAAGCTCAAATGATTGAATTAGAAGTTGAGTAAAAAAAAAAGATGAGAATGATAATTAATTTCAATAAAAAATCATAAAGGGGAATAATGATGGTAGATAAAAAGATAACACTTGCCTTAGTTGGTAATCCTAATGCAGGTAAAACAACTATATTTAATAATATAACAGGAGGACGCCAGCATGTAGGAAATTATCCTGGCGTTACTGTGGAGAAAAAAGAAGGTTATACTAGATTTAAAAATCATGATTTTGTCCTTGTCGATTTGCCTGGTACTTATAGTTTGACGGCTTATTCTTTGGAAGAAATTGTGACTCGCAATTTTATTGTTAATGATAAGCCTGATGTAGTTGTTGATGTGGCCGATGCATCTAATTTGGAGCGGAATTTATATTTGACTCTGCAATTGTTAGAACTAGGTCATCCCTTAGTTCTTGATCTAAATATGATTGACGTTGCTGAATCGACAGGTATGAAGATTAATGATCATAAGCTTTCAGAAGGATTAGGTGGTATTCCAATTGTTCGTACAGTAGGAGTCAGCAAAGGAAGTTTGGATGCTCTTTTAGATACGGCAGCAAAGGTAAATCATAACTCCCAAGCAGTTAAATTTAAACTGGATTATGGTGCTGATGTAGAAGACGCCATAACAAAAATAGAACCACTCATGTTGCCGCTACAGAAACAACTTAATTTTTCCGTGCGGTGGTTGGCATTAAAAGCATTAGGCAATGATGGAAATATTATTGAGTATGTTAACAAGCTTCCGGATGCGGAACAGGTTATGACAATGGTTAATAGAATTCGAGTAGAATTAAGCAATAAGCTCGGAGAAGAGGTTGAGTTATTTATTGCCGGCCAACGTTATCAATATGTTGGTAAAATATATCAGAGAGCTGTTGATGCGGAAAAAGTAAGTTCCGTATCCATTTCAGATAAAATTGATAAAATTCTAACAAATCAGATGTTTGGGTTGCCAATATTTTTCGCCTTAATGTGGCTTGTCTTTAATCTGGTGTTTACCTTCGGGGCCGTTCCTTCGGATGCTATTGATGCAGGTTTTTCTCTTCTTAGCGAATATTTGGGTAGCAGTATTAGTGATGGACCTCTTAAATCCCTACTGATTGATGGTATTATCGGAGGGGTAGGCGGTGTTCTTGTTTTCATACCGGGCATTTTATTATTATTCTTAGCAATTGCCGTATTAGAAGACACGGGTTACATGGCGAGAGCCGCTTTTATAATTGACCGGGTGATGCGACGATTTGGGCTACATGGTAAGTCCTTTATTCCTTTATTATTAGGCTTTGGTTGCAGTGTTACAGCGATGATGGGAACTCGCACACTGGAAAATCCTCGTGACCGCATGATTACCATGCTAGTAACACCGCTGATGAGTTGTAGCGCGAAACTACCTGTATATACTATTTTAATCGCAGCTTTTTTCGATGAAAAGATTGCTGGCAATGTCTTGTTCTCTATTTATTTTTTAGGAATTATATTATCAATGATGGCGGCTTGGTTTTTTCGTAGTACCTTTCTCAAAGGGGAAAGCGAACCTTTTGTTATGGAATTACCGCCCTATCGTATCCCTACCGTCAAAAGTGTAATCATTCATATGTGGGAACGCAGTGTGTTGTATTTAAAGAAAGCAGGAACCATTATTTTAGCAGCGTCTATCGTAATGTGGTTTTTGACAACCTATCCGAAGGATATTGAATATGCTAGGGATTATGATACTCTGATAAATCAGGCTGAAGAAAGTTATACCCAGCAAGTAAAGGACGAAGTACTTACTAAGCTTGCTATTGAGGAACTTAGTCAAAATAACTCTTTAGAAAAATTAATTGAAGATATGCAAAAAATAGAAGAAACTTTTGCTGAGGAAACAACAGATTTAGAGAAAGACGCTCCAGAATATATTAATTTGGCAGAAGAAAAAACTAGTAAGAACCAAGAATTAGAAGAACAAAATAAAGAAATATATCCTTATGCAGCAAAATATATGGAACTCACGCAGAAGCTAGAGGAGGAACAAGCAACTTTAAACAATGAGAAAACAGGGGAAGAATTAGAAAAAAGCTATGCCGGACAATTTGGCAAGGCCATTGAACCTGCTATAGCACCGTTAGGTTTTGACTGGCGTATTGGTATCAGCCTAGTATCAGGTGTTACTGCTAAAGAAGTGGTCATCAGTACTATGGGAACCATTTATAGCATAGGAGATGGCAATGAAAATGCAGAAGGTATGGCAGAGGCATTAAAACGTGATGAGCATATGAACCCCTTAGTAGCCTATGCCTTGATGGTCTTTGTACTTATTTATTCCCCTTGCTTGGCAGCCCTTGCGGTGATGAGAAGAGAGACGGGTTCATGGAAATGGCCTGCAGTAAGTATGGTGTATTTAACAACATTAGCATGGATTGTTACCTTCCTTGTTTATCAAGGTGGTAAACTATTAGGTTTTGGTAGTTAATAAAGAATTCACGAATCTAGTAGTGGACTCTACAGAAGGAGAAATGTACGATATGAAAAAAATAGCAGTTATTTATTGGAGCGGTACAGGAAATACGGAGGCAATGGCTAAAGCTGTTGCCGAAGGAGCTAAACAAGATAATGTTGAAGTTTCGATACTTAACGTAGCAGAGGCTTCCATAGAAGATGTCATAAATGCAGATGCTATTGCCTTAGGATGTTCATCAATGGGGGCAGAAGTTTTGGAAGAAGCAGAGATGGAACCCTTCGTAGCGTCAATTGAAGAAGTGATTTATGGGAAACCTATGGCACTATTTGGTTCATATGGATGGGGAAATGGGGAGTGGATGCAGGATTGGGTGACGAGAATGCAAGACTGCGATGCCAAAGTACTAGGGGAAGGTCTGATTATTATGGGGATGCCTGATATACAAGGAATTGAGGAATGTAAAGTATTGGGTAGTGAATTAAGCAATATGGAACAGTGAAGGATAGTTATGGCAATATAATTATTCAGGGAAAAAGTGTTAACAAACTCCCTATAAAAAATGGGACTGTCTCAATCACTTGATGAGACAGTCCTTCCACTTCATATAAGAAGATAGGAGACCATAGACATGACAATTAAGAAACGTTTATTAATAGCTACCATGTAAATGAATTTGTAATAAGGATACCTATGGAGGAGATGTTATTGGTAAATAAGCTTCGTCTAGTCTTTATGTTTATATTGCTCATTCCTCAAGGGGTGATGTTTGGTATGGCATATGATTCATCACTAGCGACAAATAAATCCTTTAGTCAAATAGAAGCCGTGTCGTTAGCCAGTGCCCTGATATTAGGGATAATCATGCCTAGTGTAACAGTTCAATGGTTGGTTGGAAAACCATTGCATAGTATGCGACAGCTATGTTATCAAGTGAAACAGGGGAATTATGGAGAATTGCTATCCCTGCCCAATGAAGCAAGGGATGACGAGGATGACATGATGACTCTTATGCGAGATATGAACTGGATGGCAAGGCAAATCGAAATTCGAGAAAGAGATCTCAGACAGGTAGTCGATGAGCTATGGCAGTCACGGAATAAAATGGACGAACAAAATAAAATCTTAAGTTCGGTGAATACAGAACTTATAATAGTCCAAGAGAGATTAAAAGAACGTACAGTCCAATTAGAGAAATCTTGCAGTCGTATGCAAGTGATGGCAATGACGGATCCACTAACCTCCATTGCCAATCGACGGTGCTTTTTTGAAGCATTAGAGGGGCAGTTTAAGGAATTGGGATGTAATTATCGTCCTATTTCATTACTTATTATTGACATTGATTTTTTTAAAAAAATTAATGATACTTATGGACATCAAGCAGGGGATACGGTGTTACTGGAATTGGCAAAAATTATTGAGAAAAATGCTCGAGAAGGAGATTTAGCTGCTCGTATTGGTGGAGAAGAATATGCCATTTTATTACCAGGAACCTCATCCCAGCAGGCAATAGGAGTTGCCAACCGTATTCAGACTGGGATTGAAAAACATGAGTTTTTACTAGGAGGGAGCCAAGTGTCTGTGACAGCCTCCATTGGTGTGTGCACACTTGCCCAATCACTATGTTGCTTTGATAGAGAAAAAATCTATAATTATGCTGATCAAGCACTTTACTACTCTAAGGAAAATGGTCGCAATAGTGTATCTGTTTATGATCCGAATACGCACTTAATTGACAAAGTTGCTTAGTGATTCGGTCAGGAAAGGATGGTTGATGTGTTAACTAACGTTACGTTACATGATTTACATGAGATGGTAGATGCCTTATCGAGAGCTTTAGAAGCTAAAAATTCCTATATGTGTGGACATTCTGAAAGGGTGGCTGAACTTTCTTTAAAAATAGCACAAAGTATGGGATTGCCCTTAATGGAGCAAGAACGAATCCATATTGGAGCTCACTTACACGATATTGGAAAGATTGGTATTCCAGATGCTATTCTTAATAAACCTGGAAAGTTGACCGATAGTGAATTTGCCATTATTCGTCAGCATCCTGGAATTGGAGGAGATATTGTAAGTAAGATTAAGGTTTTTCACTCCGTTGTGGATATTGTGCGTCATCATCACGAACGTTTTGATGGAAAAGGTTATCCTGATAAATTGTGTGGTACAGAAATTTCCTTAGGAGCTAGAATTGTCGCAATAGCCGATGCTTTTGATGCTATGATCTCCATGAGGAATTATCGCCGCTCACTTACTGTAAGTGAGGCGATGGAGGAGATGGAACGTTGTCGGGGAAGTCAGTTTGATTCAGCTATTGTTGACGTATTACAAAGCTTAATCAAGAATAAAGAATTGACAGGTATAAATTGTGGGGAACTACTGACAGGGTGAGGATTGTGGATAAGCCATTAATAGTTGCTAAAATGATTGGCGAAATTTAAGGGAAACCAATGGGTCAATACTAAATTGCAAGTATAAATTTTGGGCTGCCTCAAATACTGAGGCAGCCCTTCCTATGGTATTAATTCACTATAGATCGCGGAACTTCTTGTTCCAGAATTTTAGATGTTTAACCTGTAGTTCTTCTCGGGTTAGTTCGGTGGGCCAGAGTTTACTCACAGGGTTATGGCGCATAGCTGCCCCGAGATGACCATACAGTAAAGGGTTATTTTCCCCTAAATCCCGAATCATATCTTTAGCTTCCTGGCGTTTGGTATGACCATTTAGGGGACAGGGACTGGGGATGGGGGTGAAACCATGAATTTTTGGTGTTTCTATAAGCTCGGCTTCACGAAAATATACAAGAGGACGAATGACCGTAAGGTTACTTTGATCCAAATATGTGGTCGGCAAGAAAGTATTAATTTGCCCAGAATAGAGAATACTCATCAAAAAAGTTTCTACGGCATCATCATGATGATGGGCATAAGCCACTTTATTAAAACCATTTTCTACTGCAAATTTATTAATGGCACCGCGACGAAAAAAGGCACAAGTAAAGCAAGGGTCATCCCCATTGTTCTTGGCAATAATACCTGCGATATCAACTTTTTTAGTATGAAAAGGCACATCAAGATCCTTACAAAAACCTGCCAGCGGGCTAGTGTCAAAATCAGGAGTAAATAGAGGATCAATCGTTAATACTTCAATTTCAAAAGGGGTTTTAGAGCGTTTACGTAAGATTGACAGGGCATAGGTGAGAAAGAGACTGTCTTTCCCGCCAGATAAACCAATCAGGATTTTATCACCTTTATTGATCATATCAAATTCAATAATGCCACGGCACAGGCGGCTGAAATAATGTTGGGGCAGATTCTTATCCATTTAATACCTCATTGTTATTAAATTTCGCTACTATAGAACAAAAGCTTTTATCAGCATTTATGATAAAGGATTTTTAAGAGGTAGTCCATAGTTAATAATTTTTTATGCTATTCAATTTTAGTTTATTAGGGTAAAATATAGAGACGTGATTATGTAATTCTTAAGAAACTACACTGGGGGAAAGTTCATGAAAGAAAATTCGAAACCTATTTATGTCATCGGGCATCGTAATCCAGATACGGATTCTATTTGCTCGGCAATTGGGTATGCCCATATGAAACAAGCTATGGGGGAAAATGCAGTGCCAGCTCGCACGGGAAAAGTGAATGCTGAGACGAAGTTTGTCTTAGAAAAATTAGGCTTTGACAAACCACAGCTTATTATTGACTTGTATCCGCGAGTTAAAGATATTATGAATAGTCAGGTAGTAACAGCTCGTACGAACGATACACTCAGGGATCTTGGCCGGATGATGAAAGAACATCATGTTAAATCTGTATCCGTTGTAAATGAACAGCAGATGTTAGTTGGCGTTGTGTCCGTGGGCGATTTTTCTCAGCTGTACTTTGACGAACTAGAAATGCAAGATTTAAGTAAGACTGGCGTAGACTTTGCCGGGATTTTAAGAGCCCTTGAAGGTAATTTGATTTGCGGTGAATACTTACAACGAAAAGTGGTAGGTAGAGTGCATATTGCTGCCGGTAGTAATGAAGTCATACAAAAGCTTATTAAAGTAAATGATATTGTACTTGTTGGTGACCGCACCAATGCACAGCTAGCCTGCTTAGAATGCGGCATTGCCTGCCTAATCGTGACGGGTAATTCTGAAGTTGCCCTTGAAGTGCAGGAACTGGCCACGCGTAGAGGCATTATTGTGATTAAAGCTAATTATGATACCTATACTTGTGCTCGCCTTATTAACCAAAGCATTCCCGTAGAAATGATTATGCAGAAAAAAATTAGCTGTTTTAAACCTACGGATTTAGTAAGTGATATTAAAAATGTTATTGCTAGTACCAATTATCGTTTATACCCCGTCCTTGAAAATGAAAAAGTCGTCGGGGCCATTCATCGAGATAAACTACTAATGCAAGAACGTACAAAAGTAATTCTCGTCGATCATAATGAACGAGGGCAAGCCGTGGAAGGCATTGAAGAAGTACAGATTATAGAAATTATTGACCATCATCGCTTAGGTGGGTTACAAACGAGCGAACCTATCTTTATTCGTCATGAACCTGTAGGTTGTACAGCTACCATCGTTGCTAACATGCACTGGCATCGTAATATTGAGATACCAGCAAACATTGCCGGGGTACTATTGGCTGCTATTTTATCCGATACAGTACTTTTTAAGTCACCCACCTGTACGGATAAGGATCGGCAAACGGCTGAAAAATTAGCAACGATTGCAGGACTGGATGTTCAGGGATTTGGGATGAGCGTTCTCAAAGCAGGTGCTAGTATTAAAGGCATGTCACCTAGAGACATTATTCGCAATGATATTAAGGAATTTCAAATTGCTAATTATCGTGTTGCCATTGGTCAAATATCCGTTATGGATTCCGAAGAAATTTTAGAAATTAAAGAACAGCTAGCTCAGGATATGGAAACCATTCGCACTAAAGAAAATTATGATATGGTATTACTCATGGTTACCAATATTATTGCCGAAGGAACACATTTGATTTATGCAGGGCAGCCTGAGAGCTTATTGCACCAAGCTTTTGGTAATAGCATTGAAGATGGCGTATTATATCTGCCAGGAGTAATGTCTCGCAAGAAACAGGTCATTCCTCCTTTATCAGAAGCTGCCAAGATGTAGGATGACTACTTTAGTAGATACCTTAGCAAGAAAGGGTTGATAAGATGAGTCAATTCCTCATTACCTTTCCCTCTGTATATCATGCTTTTCGGGCGAGAAAAATCTTGACGGAAAGACAGATTCCTGTAGAACTGATTACCATTCCGCGAGAACTAAGCGCTGCTTGTGAAGGGTTAGCTGCTTGCCTTGAGGAGCAGTATTTATTGCAAGCAATCGAAATGCTAGAAGAAAAGGACGTCGTCATGCTCCATAAAGGAATCGAGTACACAAGTAATACATAAATCGAGGATCGGTGTAAAAACCGATCTTTTCTTTTTTCCAGAGATTTAAAGGAAATAGGGGGATTTTGCAGAATGTAATATGGTTATAATAGTTAAAAAGTTGTGCTTGTACGGAGGAAATTATGCAGAATATTTTAGAGGGACTCAATCCCATGCAACGGGAAGCAGTCATGTATACAAAGGGACCACTTCTCATTATGGCTGGTGCCGGTTCAGGCAAAACCAAGGTTTTGACCTGCCGTGTGGCTTATCTATTGGGGCAGGGGGTTGCGCCTTATCAGATTTTAGCCATTACCTTTACCAATAAGGCTGCTGCTGAAATGAAGGAACGAGTACGTTCTATCGTTGGACCACAGAGTAAGGACATTTGGCTTAGTACCTTTCATGCGTTTTGCGCCAAACTATTGCGTTATGAAATCGAAGGTATGGCTGGCTATAAACGCAATTTTGTTATTTATGATACTTCTGATACCCAGGCCCTTATTAAAAATTGTTTAAAACAATTAAACTTTGATGACAAGCAGTATCAGCCTAGTAGTATTTTAGCAACCATTTCAAATGCCAAAAATGGTCTGCAAGATGAGAGAGAATTTGCCAAACAGGCCAGTAATTTTCATGAACAAAAAGTAGCCGAAATCTATCAGCTCTATCAGCAAAAATTGCGGACTAATAATGCCTTGGATTTTGATGATTTGCTGATGTTATCCGTAAGACTACTGGAAAGTAACGAAGAAATACTCAATAAATATCAGCAAAAATTTAAATATATTATGATTGATGAGTATCAAGATACCAATCATGCTCAATACTTATTAGCACGGATGCTAGCAGGTAAACATCGTAATCTTTGCGTCGTAGGGGATGCGGATCAAAGTATTTATGGCTGGCGGGGGGCCGATATTCGTAACATTTTAGACTTTGAGAAGGATTATCCAGAAGCTAAAATGATTACCTTAGAACAAAATTACCGCTCTACCCAAATCATTCTCGATGCTGCTAATGCCGTGATCGAACATAATAGTGATCGCCGTCCCAAAGAACTTTGGACGCAAAATACCCAAGGCGAGCTTATCACTCACTATTTAGCTCATCATGAACGGGATGAAGCCCAGTTTATTGCAGATACTATCACCAAATTAAATACCGTATATTGCACCCCTTATGGGGATATTGCCATCCTTTATCGGACCAATACACAGTCAAGGGTTATTGAGGAAGCCTTTATGAAATGCGGTATTCCTTATGTGATTGTGGGCGGACTTAAATTTTATGATCGTAAAGAAATTAAAGATATTTTATCTTATTTACGGGTTATTTTTAATCCCTCCGATAGTGTGAGCTTACGTAGGATTATTAATGTGCCGCGGCGTGGTCTTGGTGATACCACCATTAATCGTCTTGATGAATATGCCCTTGAACATAATATGACCTTGTTTGACGTCGTGAGCAATCCAGATCTCGTACCTGGCCTAACGGCCCGGGCGAAACGGCCCTTAGAATTTTTGTCAGAGCTTATCTTTACTTTAATGGCTCAGGTTCCAACTTTATCGGTAGTCGATTTAGTGAATAAGGTTATGCATGAGTCTGGCTATGTGGAGGAACTGCAAAAGAGTACTGATCCCTTAGATGAAAACCGCCTGGACAATTTAAAGGAATTTTTAAGTGTAGCCAAGGGTTTTGCTACAGAAGAACTAGAAGAAACCTTAGAAAACTTTTTAGGGCAAGTGGCTCTAGTCGCAGATATTGATAATGTAACCATGACAGAATCACGTGTCACCATGATGACCTTGCATTCTGCCAAAGGGTTGGAATTCCCTGTAGTCTTTATGAGCGGTATGGAAGAAGGACTTTTTCCTCATTCTCGCACCTTAATGAATGAAGGGGAAGTAGAAGAAGAACGCCGCATTTGTTATGTAGGCATTACCCGGGCGAGAAGAAAGCTATATATGACCAATGCTCGTATGCGTACTATTTATGGCAGAACACAAATGTTTCCTATTTCACGTTTCTTAGATGAAATTCCAGGGAAAATGGTGGAAAAATATTCAGGGCGGCAAAATCATTATGGCTTTGCCAGTAATGGCAGTAAAGCAACGATTGTTGCCCCGCCTTCTTTATCTTCCGTAGTACAAAGCCCACTACGGGCGCCAGCACCAAAAACATTAGAAGCCAAGCATCATGGAGATGCTACTTGGAAAATTGCCGATCGGGCCCAACATTCTAAGTGGGGAATGGGCACGGTTGTGGAAGTGCGCGGGACAGGTGATGGACAGGAACTAAAGATTGCTTTTCCTGGGCAGGGAATCAAAGTTGTGGTGGCTAGTATGGCACCCATTGTGAAAGTATAGTCATGAGGAAAGCTGCAGTCGAGTACTGTAGCTTTCTTATTTTTCGGAATCAGAAAGTATAATACTTTCCGATTCCAAGCAAGGGTAACTAAGGATTGGCGCAAGCCAAGTTTTCTATGAAGAGGAGGAGTGTTACTGTGGTAGAGCATATTGAGGAAAATAATAAGGCCGTAGCTAGGGAGATAATGGAGCTAAAAAAAGAACTGGATGAACATAATTATCACTATTATGTTCTTGATCAGCCAATTATCGAAGATGCTCAATTTGATGCCCTCATGAGGCGATTAGTAGAGCTAGAAAAAAAATATCCAGCTTTGATTACAGCAGACTCCCCAACGCAAAGAGTAGGAGGTATTGCGGCGGGCGGGTTTTTACGTGTTAATCACTTGACGGCCATGCGCAGTTTGGGGAATGCCTTTTCCCGTGAAGAATTACTGGCTTTTCATAATAAAGTGCAAAGTGGTCTTGGGACTGACGATAAAGTTGAATATATTGTAGAACTAAAAATTGATGGGCTAGCCATTAATCTTACCTATGAAGAAGGACGATTGGTTAGCGGTGTAACCCGGGGAGATGGGACCCAAGGCGAGGATGTAACCAATAATATTCGCACCATTAAAGAAGTGCCCCTTATTTTGCGCCCCAAAGACGTCGTCGTTCCTCCTGTGCTTGAAGTGCGGGGGGAGGTATATATGCCCAAAGGAGAATTTGAGCGCCTCAATAAAGAGCGGCAAGAACGAGAAGAACCCTTGCTCGCCAATCCTCGTAATGCAGCTGCTGGATCGTTGCGTCAGCTTGACCCGAAAATAACAGCAGAGCGTTCTTTGGCTATATTTTTATATGGTATTGGTATATATACGGGTATTGAACTTACCACTCATGGAGAAATGCTAGAATACTTAAAAAAACTAGGTTTTAAGGTCAATTCCCAGTACCAAGTATTTAATAATATAGAAGATGTTATTACCTATTGCCAAGGTTTTAGCGAAAAACGCTATGACCTTCCCTATGATATTGATGGGATGGTCATTAAGGTAAATGACTTAGCTAGCCAGCAAGTCTTAGGCTATACTGCCAAAGACCCTCGCTGGGCCATTGCTTATAAATTTCCTGCTCAGCAGGCTACGACCATTGTGGAAGATATTTTTGTTGGTCTTGGTCGGACCGGGGTGCTGACCCCTACGGCTATATTACGTCCCGTAAGTGTTGCAGGTTCTATGATTAGTCGAGCGACGCTGCATAATCAAGATTTTATTGAAGAAAAGGATATTCGCATTGGGGATAGGGTTGTCATTCATAAAGCAGGGGAAGTCATTCCCGAAGTGGTATCTGTCTTAACGGATAAGCGGACCGGGGACGAAAGAGTCTTTGTGATGCCCAAGAATTGCCCAGAATGTGAGGCTCCCGTGGTGCGCCAAGTAGGAGAAGTTGCTCATCGCTGCAGCAATCCTCAGTGCCCAGCCCTTTTTCGGGAAGGCTTGATTCACTTTGTATCCAGAGATGCTATGAATATTGATGGGCTAGGGCCTGCCGTATTAGGAACTGTAGTTGAGGCTGGTCTTATTAAAGATGCTGCAGATTTATATCAGCTGACCATGGACAGGCTCCTTACGGTGCCGCGCATGGGAGAAAAATCTGCACAAAACTTGCTAGCTGCCATTGAAACTAGCAAGGAAGCAGGTTTAGGGCGGCTACTATTTGCGCTTGGAATTCGCCATGTTGGGGTGAAAGCGGCAAGTATTGTAGCTCGCCATTTTGGACAGATGGAAGCTGTGCAGCAAGCTAGCGTTAGTGAACTATTAGAGCTTGCAGAAATCGGCACCAAGATTGCTGAAAGTATTGTCGCATATTTTGCAGACGAGGACAATCTGCTACTCATTGCCGAGCTTAAAGCTGCTGGTGTTAAAATGACAGAAGAAAAGCAAGAAAACAGTGAAAATGAAATTTTTACAGGTAAAACCTTTGTGCTTACTGGTACTCTTGCCACCCTAAATCGTAACCAAGCTACGGAAATCATTGAAAGATTAGGTGGGAAGGTTTCAGGTTCTGTCAGCAAAAAAACAAGCTACGTTCTAGCAGGTACGGAAGCGGGCAGTAAATTAGACAAGGCCCATAAGCTCGGGGTAGAAGTGCTAGATGAAGAGAAATTTATGAAAATGGTAGGAAGCGTTTAACATAAATAAAGGTTTTTTATTGATTTTGTCAAATATTATGAATATTAGAACAAGGCATTAGATTCTTCCCCATGCCATTAGCTAGTTTTTAAAACAAAACGTGAAAGAGAGGGTATGTTGAGGATGAAGACTTATAATGTGACTTATAGCGAAGATTACGACTTGGTCGCCTTTTGTCAAAAGGAAGGGATTGAGCAGGCTCCTAATGTTTTGGTTCAGGTATTCACAGGCTTTTGTGATTTGGAATATATAACGCAGGTGCAAGGGGCAATCGCAAAGGCAATGCCTTTAGCTAAAGTAATAGGTTCGAGTACTGCTTCTGAAATTTTAGATGGTAAAATCATTAGCAATACCTGTATACTAGCGATTAGTATTTTTGAAAAAACTCAAATTTCTACCCATCTCGTGCCTCATGAAGGGATTTGCCATTTTAATTCTGGTGAACGCTTAGCAAGGACGCTCTTTCGTCCTGATACGAAAGTATTAATTCTGTTTGGTGATGGACTTAATAGTAACGGCGAGGAAATTATTCAAGGGATTGATTCTGTCGATCAAAATGTCGTGGTGGCTGGTGGGCTGGCCGGTGACAATGATTTATTGATTCAAACCTTTGTATTTACAGAATCGGAGATTAGTGACTGCGGCGTAGTGGGTGCAGCATTACATAGTAAGGATTTATGTGTGTATACTACCTATAATTTTGACTGGGAACCCTTAGGTAAGCCTTTAAAGGTAACAGGAGCTGCACGCAATCATATTTATAGTATTGAGAATTTAACAGCAGTAGATGCTTTTGGAAAATACCTTGGTGAAGATTTTGCCAAAGGTCTTCCTTACACTGGACAAGAATATCCCCTAATGGCAGAACGGGAAGGGTCTATTATTTCGCGCCCTGTTATTGGACGTCTTGATAACGACGGAGTAGTAGTCAATGCCAATATGAAGGTAGGGGAAACGGTCCGTTTTGGCTATGCTAACTTCAATACGGTACTAGAATCAGCAAGCAACATGCATAAACAGCTAGAAAATCAGCCCATGGAAACAGTCTTTGTCTATTACTGTACGGCTCGTCTTGGATTTTTTAAATCTGCAGGGGTTACAGAAACCTTACCGAAATATTTTGATGTTCCTGTAAGCGGATTTTTTTCCTATGGTGAGTTTTCTCGTATGGGAAATCGCAATCAACTGGTTTGCCAGACAATGACCATTTTAGTATTATCAGAAGATCCAAATGCTCGTGGTAAACGACGGGTAGAGACAGCTGGTGATATTAAAAATCCTCTTATGAGAGGAAATATGGCCTTATATAATCTGATTAAAGTAACGTCTAAGGAATTAGCAGATGCAAATACGGAATTAATAACCATGAATGAAGAATTGAATCAAGTCAATCAAGATTTAGCCTATGAAATTGAAGAACGAAAACAAGCAGAAGAACAATTGAAAAAAGCCAATACCGTCCTTCAGCATACGTTAGAAGAACTAAAAATAACCCAAGAGCATATGATTCGGTCTGAAAAAATGGCGTCTTTAGGAAATTTAGTAGCAGGTATGGCCCATGAGATTAATACTCCTGTTGGGATTAGTATAACGGCGTCCTCTCACTTGGAAAAAATAGCAGTAGAATTTAAAGGGTTGTGTCAGGGAGAAGAGGTCTCTTACGAAGAATTAGAAAGCTATTTAGATGATTTTATTCAGGCAGGCAAAATTATTGGGAGCAACTTACTTCGAGCAGCTCAATTAGTGAATAGTTTTAAGCAGGTATCGGTGGATCAATCCAGCGATGTACAACGCAAATTTAATGTACGGCAATATCTAGCTGAAATTATAATAAGCCTTCATCCTAAACTTAAGCAGACTCAGCACCAAATTATTGTGGAATGTGATGAGGATTTATATGTCAATAGTTACCCTGGGGCGTTGTATCAAATTGTAAGCAATTTGGTATTAAACTCTATTTACCATGCGTTTAGTGAAACGGTTGCAGGTGAGATGAAAATCAGTGCTAAGGCAAAGGATTCTCTATTAGAACTTACATATCAAGACAATGGCAGCGGTATTGAAAAGAATATTGTAGATCAGGTTTTTGATCCGTTTTTCACAACCAAACGAGGGCAGGGGGGGACGGGCCTAGGTTTATTTATTGTGTATAATTTAGTTACACAAAAAATATTAGGTTCGATTGACTGTAAAAGCCAAGTGGGTGTAGGTACTCAGTTTGTTGTACAGATTCCCATGGATATTGATAAGGCTGTACGATTGGAGGGGTAACCTATGAATGAGTACTGCGAAAAAAAGATTAAATGGCTGCGGAATGGCTCTGAGAAAAAAATCAAATTGCCAGGTCCCCAGGGAGTTTGGAAAGTATTAATTGTCGATGATGATTCTGAGGTGCATATCGTTACCAAAATGGTACTCAGCAGAGTTACCTTTGAAGATAAGAAAATTCGCTTCTTTAGTGCCTATTCTGGGGCAGAGGGAAAAAGAATATTAGAGGAAAATCCAGATATTGCCGTCATTTTTCTTGACGTAGTGATGGAATCGGAGGATGCAGGTCTTCAGCTCGCCCGTTATATTCGGCATGAGATGAACAATCGGATGGTGCGTATTGTACTGCGCACGGGACATCCAGGACAAGCACCTAGTGAAAGCGTTATTATCGACTATGAAATTAATGATTATAAAGAAAAGACAGAGCTTACTACGCAAAAATTATATACGAGTATGATTGTAGCGTTGCGTTCTTACCGAGATTTAGTTGCTATTGATAATAACCGTAAGGGCCTAAAAAAAGTAATTGAAGCTTCTGCTAGTATTTTTGAGCTCCAGTCCCTAGGGCGTTTTGCCACAGGAGTCTTGATTCAATTAGTAGCCCTTTTGCATTTAGAGCCAAGTGCCCTTTATTGTACGGAGTCCATGTTTACAGTGGGGGAAAAAGGTGCAAATACCAATGAATTTTATATTTTAGCGGCGACAGGTGAATTCGAAAAGAACATTCAGAGCCAAGTAGCAGGAGTGGTATCGAAAGAGATAAAAGAATGTCTAGATGAAGCGTATCGGCTCAAGAAAAACTATTATACAGGCAATAGTATGGTTATCTATTGCGCTAGCCAACGAGGCGCTCAGCATCTGATTTATTTTGAAGGTGTTACTCATTTGACGGAAGTAGATAGTAATTTATTAGAGATATTTGCCGTCAATGTATCCGTCGCCTTGGAAAATATCTACTTGATGCAAGAACTAGAGGATGATCAAAAAGAAGTTATTTTTGCTTTAGTAGATGCCATGGAAACAAGAGCTTTAGAACCCGTATTCCATGCCAAAAGGGTATCTGAAATTGTACGGATTCTGGCCCCCTATTGCGGCTTTGATGAACGAGAAGGGGCGGAGATTAGTTTAGCTGCTGCCATTCATGATGTGGGGACCTTAGGAGTAGCCGATAATATTTTAAATAAAGTTGGCACCCTAAATGAAGCTGAATATGAGGAAATGAAAAAACATTCTCAAATTGGTCATCATTTATTAAAGGCTAATAATCGTAAGAAACTTCATCGTGCAGCCGATCTTGCTTTGTTGCATCACGAACGGTATGATGGTAGTGGATATCCAGCTGGTTTAGCTGGTGAAGAGATTTCCTATGCTGGAAGATTGATTGCTGTAGCCGATGTATTTGATGCCTTGGGTAATCGACGGCCATACAGGGCCCCTTGGGCGCTACCGGATATTATTGCGTATATGAAAGACCAAAGTGGTAAACACTTTGATCCCCAAATTGTGAAGATATTATTGGAACATATTGATGAAGTCGTTAGCGTACGTACTGCTTTCCCTGATTGAAAAAGTTACGAGCTATCTTAAAATTCCCCTACTTAGGGGAATTTTTTTATTTACATATCGTTACCATATATAGTAAAATAATTAACAAATGGAATTATATGTAAATTTTAAAGGAGTGTAATTATGGGAGAGAGGGAAAATAATCGACTAAGACTTAGCAGAGCGGCGAAGCGCCTTCCAGAGAAGGAAAAAATGGAGGATCTTAAACTGGGATTGGTTAGCTGTTTATTTATTGTGATGAGTATAACTCTCTATAATGTAAATCTATAAAAATAAGGAGAAAAAGATGAAAATAGCAATCAATGCTGGTCATTCCCCTGGACTCGATAGTGGTGCAGTTGGATTGACAGGTCTACAAGAAGCGGTTGTTAACCAAGATATTATGGGAAAAGTTGCTGCTTATTTACGTGCTGTTGCTTATGAGGTACTAGAGATCCAAGAAAATGTATTAAGTAAGATTACAGGGGCGTCTAATAATTTTGGGGCAGACTTATTTATATCTATTCACTGTAACGGTGCTATAGATCCAGCAGCTAGGGGAACAGAAACCTTTAGTTATTTAGTTGGTGGTGAGAGTGAAAAACTTGCCATTTGCATACAACAGCAAATTGTGGACAACCTAGGGACGGTAGACCGGGGCGTAAAGACGGGAAACTTTTATGTACTACGCCTTACCGATTGTCCTGCTGTCCTTGTAGAAACAGCTTTCATTACCAATGGTGAGGATGAAAAGCTCTTAGGGGATGAAAATATACGTGATCAATTTGCAGCCGCCATTGC